>NZ_FXBB01000006.1 GCF_900177735.1 Dethiosulfovibrio salsuginis
GGGCACCTCTAAAAACTCTAATCCTCGGAGAGACCGTTCCGACGTAGCCCATTTGAGCCCGTATACTCGACCTGCCGTCGTGTAGTACGAATGGGGCGACAGGACGTCGCCCCAAGCCGAGGGGGCACAGGACGTGCCCTCCGAGGCGGTTTGCACGAAACAGGCAGGTCGAGTATACGATTGGGCGAAACAGGGCGCAGGCGGGACGGTCTCTCCGAGGGGACTCAAAGGTGAGTTTTTAGATGTGCCCTAAAAAAACTGGGAGAAGAAAGCGGAAGTCGTCGAGGTTCAACCTCGACGACTTCCGCTTTCTTCTACCTTCATAGGTAAGCCCCTGCTACGATACATCCTTTATCGGGATCTCTAAAGAAAGAAACATACCTGATCTCTTTATCTATTAATTTCAAGGAACCTCTTATTTTTATCTCTACCCCTGGGTAGACTTTGTTGCGAACGGCCACTACTGGAACGATGTCCTCCGAATCGGCGATCTGGTTTCTTATGGCCATCTGTCTGTCTTTCCAGATCCTGAGAAAAGAGGTTAATTCCTCTTTTCTCCTTTGGATTAGCCTCAATCTCGCAGCCACTTCCTCAGGTATTTTTTTGCTCCCTTTGTAGATAGGCAGAGTCGATTGAAGAAGGCTATAAATTCTGTCCACCGCTTCCTGAGTGTGAGAAATTTTCTCCTCCAATAAAGATAACTCCCGTTTAAGGTGATAACTCGTTCCAACCTCCAACACCGTACCAGTGCCCATAACCGCCCCTGCACTGGACAGATCTATCTTTTTAAGTGCTATTAAATGTCCACCGATAACGCCTTTTTTACCTTCGACAAAAACCTGACCGCCGGATATAACCGAGCTATGTAGGACATAGGCTCCAACGCTAAGATCTCTGCCGACTATGACCTCCCCACCCTGTATAAACCTAACGGAAAGATCTCCTCCCACATCGACGTAAGATTTATTCCCTATCACAGCGCTAATTTGACCGTCTCCAGCTGCGGTTACAGTGCCGGATTCCACAGCTCCCTTGATCTCTATGTCTCCGTCGCACCTCACGGAGAAACCCTCTCTTACCGTCCCTTTTACTATTACCGTGCCGGAGAAATCGACATTTCCTGTGGACATATCGACATCACCGGGGACTACGTAAACTTCTCTAATCGATAGCTCATGACCTTTTAAAACTGGCTGTCCCTGAATTGTCGCTTTAAAAACCCTGCCGTCAAAGCTCTCCACTCCTTTTCCCGGTATGAGATTTATCTTTCTAGGCTTAGAGACAGGGATAGCCCTTCCGTAAACGTCCCGTCCTGGCTCTCCTTCAGCAGGGGGATCGAGATAAGCGAGCTCCTCTCCTGGGACAACCGACAGAATCGCCCCTCGATCTTTATAGTCCACGTTGCCCGATACGTCTTTTACAAAAGCCCTTTTTTTATCGGTAGGAAATAAAAAACGAATTGATCCTTCATGAGAGGGCTTAGGAGGTATCCCTTGAGCTGCGACGACCCTGTGAACCGAGATTTGCTCCCTATTGCAGGTATTCACGGCGGAGATTATATTTTCCTCCAGAATATTCTCTATGCCTTCATCCCTCAGGGATCTCATTATATCTATCGATTCAACCGGGTTGCCTCCCTCGGAGGGAGGATGGATATCGAGGAAAACGGTCAGTCTATCGGAGCTAACCCTCCTGACGAAACATCCATCCTCTACCTCTCCGCCTACATCGGCAGAAGTCGATTCCACCAATCCCTCGACTTCCTTGAGGATTTTATCGAGAGTCGATTCTGCCATAGCAATCCCTAGCTCTATACGGCTTTCATCTATCGGCTTCTTTCCACTGTTATCAAAGCTCATCAGAACCAGCCTCCTGATGGGGGAAGAAGATCAAGACTCCAAGAACCTCCCCTTCGTCGTTTAACGCAGGTCGCACCTCCCCATCTCCCTCCGGTAAAGCGATGGACTCAGCCACACCTGACCCTATCACCCTAGCGCAAGTCTTTCCTAGATCCAGAGCACAGGACAGGGGAAGCATATCAACAGGAAGGGATTTCACCTCTTCGCTGGCCATATCAAGAACTTTCTCCATGGCAACGTTGATAAAATCTACGTCACCTTCTTTGTTGATGAAGAGAAGGGGTTTTTTTATTCCGTTCAGCAAACTGACGTATATCCTTAAGCGATCCTGCCATAGAGCGTTTCCTCGATCGTCGTCTATGAGGTGTGATATTATCTGAACGATAGACTCAAAAAGGTCGACCTCTTCCCTCGAAAAAGGCCCTTCGAAGAGACGGTCTTTTTCCCCCGAATATCCCCATTCTACCGTCCCTAATTTCTCTCCTCCTAACAGGACAGGCCTGGAAAAAGTCCACTCCATTCCGTGAAAACGGGAACTTCTGACCTCGTTGTTTTCCCAAGAGACCCTCACCGACATATCCTCAGGTTCCTGAACCGCCTGAGTCATAAAATCCGCTAGGTAGGATATTCTTTTGGGGATAGGCAACCTGGATTCCATCGAGACCTCGAGACATGAACGGAGGGCGCTGAGATGATCTATGCTGTACATCATGTCGCTAGTTCTCAGCCTTAAAGCCTCCTCAAGCCTTTTTTGCTCAGTTACGTCCCGAAAAACAACGGTAACCTCGTTTTTGGAGGATTTGTAGACAAAGTACTCCCGCCAACCTAAGATAGAGTTATCCCTTATTGCCGTCAGGGTATAGGGGATAGACTCACCGTATTTCCAGACTTTGAACACCGTTTCTATAAGGCCAAAGCAGCCGTCTCCCTCAAGGTCATAACAGACCGACCTCATCAGATAAGACGCTAAAGTTCGCCCTATCATTTCCTCGCCGGCACTGTCCAGATCTGAAGCCGCAGGATTGACGGCGTCTATGACGAAATCCCTTAGGTCATCGTCTCGACGAACGACTATCACACCGTTAGGTATGTTAGCGAAAAGCTTTCTCAACTGGCTCTCGGTGTGGTGTTTGTGGAGAGCCATCGTTATAGATGCCTTTACCTCCTGATCTTTCATAGGTTTTATCAGGTAACCGTAAGGATTGGTTTTACCGGCTCTATCCAGAGTAATGGAGTCAGAGTGGGCAGTGGTAAAGACAACCGGTATATCCAGCTTTCTGTAAACATCACCGGCAAGGGATATGCCGTCTATTCCATCGCCAAGGCGGATATCCATCAACACTATATCTGGCTCTTCCGCCGCTATAGTCTCAAAGGAAATACTGGAAATATCCGGAAGATCGGGGACATCATAGCCCATTTTCTCCAGCCTCATCTTCAGGTCCATAGCTATGATAAACTCGTCCTCTACTATCATCACTTTTGTCTGGGACATGGGTACTGGCCTCCATCTTTGACGTTTTTTTCATTGTAGCATCCATAGCTACCGTGGCAAAACACCAAAAACAAGGGATCTAACATCGGAAGCCCACAGGTGAGCTATACTTGCGGAAAACACTTAGACTTTGCCTCTGCGTCAAGGTCTAATATCCTAAGCGAACAGGAGCCCTCCTGTATGAGCTACAAGATGACTATAGGCGATTTTTCCAGAATCAGTAACCTATCCCCCAAGGCTCTTAGGCTATACGACAGACAGGGATTACTAAAGCCCGTAGCGGTAGATCCCTCCACGGGATACCGCTACTACGCCCCTATACAGGTGATAGAGTCGGAGAGGATAAGGATTCTTCGGTCCCTGGATATGCCACTGGAAGAGATAAGGTCGTTCCTTGAGGAAAAGGACCCGACGGTCCTTAGGGAAAAACTTGGAAGCTACAGAAAAGAGCTTGAGATAAAGGTTTCGTCCATGAGGCGAAACATGGATTTTCTGGACAAGCTAACGGAGAAGAGGGAGGAGATTTTCTTGAACTACGCGGTAGTCGTGAAAGAGATCGAGGATCAACCTATCATATCCACCAGGATAGAGACGTCCATATCCAAAATAGGTGAGAACATGGGAAGGGCATTCAACGAGGTGTGTGACCACATGACGAAAATGGGACTCAGCGCCAACGGTGTGGGGATAGCTCTCTATCACTGTCAGGAGTTCGACCCGGAGGATCTGCGCACCGAGATAGCCATCCCGGTACGCAAAAAGGACTAGCGGTCGATCAGGGCACATAACTTAGGCAGTGCCCTCTCGAGGATGTCTATGGACGAGAGGAAATCCCCTATGGATATCCTCTCGTCAGGGCGGTGATCCAAGGAGGAATCCCCCGGACCATAGGCAACCATGGGAATCCTCCAGGGAGCGACCACGTTGAAGTCGGCGGTTCCCCCTTTAGCCAGCAGGCGGGGGGAGCTGCCGACTTCCCTTATGGAGGACGACAGGGCCTGAGCTACCGGGTTGGACCTCGGCGACTGATAGGCCTCCACCTGCTGAACCACCTCCAAGGCGACCCCAAAGCGAGAGGCTATATCCACAAATAGACCTCCAAGTTCGTCGGAGGAGGCCCCTAGGGGCAGCCTTATATCCAGCCCCACCTTAGCGACCCTGCCTCCCGACTCCACTCCCTCCATACGGGAGACTGCGCCGTTGTAACGGTTTATCACCGGCTTAGAGTCGTCGTCCATACGGTGGACCTCCCTGAGTATATCCGAGGCGGCCATCAGGACGTCGGTCAAGGGGCCAGGACCGATGCTCCTGTGGCTCCCCTCGTCGGAGGAGGTCAACTCCAGAAACATACAGCCCCTGTAACCCAAGGTTATACCGTTGCCGCCGGAGGGCTCTCCCACTATACAGGCGGAGGGGGCTCCCCTGGAGGTCATGAGGTACCTCGCCCCCCGAGAGTCCCTCTCCTCTCCTACCGCCGCAACCAGGGAGTACCGCCATCCGTCGAGGAGCTCGGCCCTGCCCCCAGCGAGAGAAAAGGCCGCCAGAGGTCCCTTGGCGTCCACCGATCCTCTGCCCCACAGCTCATCGCCCAACACCTCACACTCGGGGCCACCGGGAACGGTGTCTATATGGCCCAGGAGGAGTATCTCCCTCTCCCCATGCCCTCTGGAGGCCAGGACGTTGCCGACTTTATCCCTTGAGACGCAATCCCAACCGAGGGATGGCAGGGACCTCTCCAAGTGGGAACAACAGACATCCTCCGATCCGCTCTCGCTGCGACAGGAGACCAGCTCCCTCAAAAAACGCCCATCACCGTCGTTCCAGCTCATCGCAGACATCCTTTAGAGCCTCCACAGCCTGGTTGAAATGGCGATCCTCCGCCACGAAGGGAGGCATAAAACGCAGGACCTTAGGTCCAGCGGGAAGTGCAAGGACACCTCTATCCTGAAGGGCCTTGACCAGCTCGGAGGATTTTACCGTCGTATCGACCCCTAAAAGGAGCCCCATGCCCCGAACCTCCCCTAGGATGGGAGAATCCAGCTTGCCGAGTATCTCCTTGAAGCGACTCCCTTTGGAGCTGGCCTGGAGTGGGTATTCCCTGTCCTGTAGAAGCTGCCATGAGGCCAGACCCAGAGCCGATACGAAGGGGTTTCCGCCGTAGGTCGTCCCGTGTCCTGCTATCGGGAAATCGCCGATCCAACCCTTCCAGACCACCGCCCCGACGGGGAAACCACCGGCCACTCCCTTCGCCAGGCAAACCACGTCTGGCTCCAGGCCCACCTGGCTGGAGGCCAACAGGGAGCCGCATCGCCCCCAGCCTGACTGTATTTCGTCGGCCACCAGAGGGACATCGAACTTAGAGCAGGCTTTGGATATAGCTTTCCCTATCTCCAAATCTAAAGGATAGACCCCTCCCTCGCCCTGGACTGGCTCCACGAACACGGCACAGGTATCCTCGTCCACAGCGCCGGGAAGGTCCTCCGGGGAGAGATGCTCCACCGGGTAAAGGGAGGTCTGCCAGGGTTTTCTGTACTTAGGGTTGAAGGTTAGGCCGAGAGCTCCCATAGTCCTGCCGTGAAAGGCCCTTCGCAGGGCCAGGATCTTACGTCGCCCGCTACGAGCGGTGACCAGTTTAAAGGCCGCCTCCATCGACTCCGTCCCGCTGTTGCACAAAAAGGCCTTTCCGTCGGGCAACAGCGATCTCAGTGCGTTAAGAAAAAGATCCCTAGGAGCGGAGGAGATTCCAAGCCCCACGGACCAGGGCGATTGGGAGGCCACCTTAGCCACCGATACCAGCTCTGGGTGACAGTGACCGAACAGGGAGGAACCGTGTCCCGTCATAAAGTCCACGTATTTTTTCCCTTTATCGTCCCACAGGTCGGCCCCCTGACCGGCTGATACGGTCAGACCCCGACCGCTGTAGAGCTCAGACATACCTTGGTCCCCTTTCCCTTCAACGCAGCTGACAGAGGTTCGTCGAGACGGCTATCGCCTAGGATGACGTCCTTGACCCCACCAGATAGGGCCTCCTCCGCCGCTACGATCTTTCTCTTCATGTTGCCCTTTGCCAAAGCCATGAGATCCTGAACCGATCCGCTGGAGACCAAAGACCTAGGATCGTGCTGGTCTGAGAGGACCCCTGGGACGTTGCTGAGTATCACCAAAACCTCGGACCCCAGAGACGACGCCACCAGTGCTGCCAGACGATCTCCGTCGACGTTCAGCAGCTTACCTGAGCTCTCTTCCAGGGCGATAGGAGGGATCACCGGCAGTATCCCTTTGTCCCACAGCCTGCCCACCGACTCGCCCTGAAAGGACGCCACCGAGCCGCTTCTGTTGCCCCTCAGCAACCTCACTCTGCCGTCCTCCACGCTTCTCAGGACGTCTTTACACAGGGCCCTGGCTCCGTAGACGCCGGGCCATACAGGAGAGCCACAGCAGCCCATCTCCGACAGGGAGGATATTATCTCCGCCGAGATGGCTCCGCATACCCCTTTGAAGACCACCATCTCCCTCTCACCTGTAAAGCGGCTCCTGAACCCCTTAGGGCTCGTCACGTAGACCGGCTCGATCCCCAGGGAGATACAGGCCTGTTCCATCTCGTGGCTGCCGCCGTGGACCAGTGCCCACCTCTCGCCCTGCTCCGTCCTGGCCGCAAGCTCTTTCAGGAGGGGGATAGGATCGTTGCCTCCTGCTCCCCCTATTTTGACCACTCCAACGGTCATGACACACCTCCTAAGCGGGATAAATCGGAGCTCCGTCCAGACCGGAGGTCTCCTCAAGGCCGAGCATCAGATTGGCCGCCTGGACGGCGGAGCCTGAAGCACCTTTCATCAGGTTATCCAGGGCGGACACCACCAGCAATCTGACTCCATCTTCGTGGAGGACGAAGCCGACGGAACAGTGGTTGCTGCCCAGAACGAACCTGGGGTCGGGCAACCTGAGATGGGACGGCCTGGCGGGACAGACGTTCCAGAAAGGACGCCCCTCGGTCGCCTTTCTGTAGGCCTTCCAGAGGACCGCCTCCTTGACCGGCTCCTTCAACGTCACCTGGGCCAGCATCTGGACCCCTCTGACCATCTCCACCGCCGTCATGGTCATGGTAAACAGATCCTCGGGCAGCCCGGTCTCCTGGATCACCTCCGCCAGATGGCGATGGCGGAAGGGCTCAAATACCCTCATGGTCCTGGTCCTGTAGGGGTGGTGACTGCCTTTGCTGGGAGAGCCACCGGCCTCTGATGAGCCGACCCGAAGCTCCATACGGACCGAGTCCACCAACCCGGTGCTCGCCAGAGGGGCCAAACCGAGAATAGCGCAGGAGGCGTTACAGCCGACTCCACTCACCAAGGACGAACTGGCTATATCCTCTCTGTGGAGCTCCGGAAGGCCGTAGACCGCCTGCTCCAGATAGGCCGGAGCACCGTGTTCCTCACCGTACCACCGGGCGTACTGGGCCGGATCTTTAAGGCGAAAATCTCCCGACAGGTCAACGACCTTAACTCCTCTCTCCCTGTAGTCCACCGCCACCTTCCAGGCCCCTCTGTGGGGAAGTGCCAGGAATACAAGGTCCGTCGGTATATCCATAGCCTCATCGGGAGAACTGTAGACCATCTCGGGATACCACAGCCTGAGATGGGGATGGTCGTGCCAGAGGGGCTTCCCAGCGGAGCCACGGGAGACGGCACAGACGACCTCCAGATTTGGGTGGTTTGCCAGTATCCGAAGCAACTCCCCTCCTGCCATTCCGGTGGCTCCCCACACGGCGACCCTGTAGGACATCACTTATCCCCCTCCATAAGGCTCTTACAGTGGGATATTATGGCTCCAGCCACGTCCACGCCGGAGCCCTCCACCGAACCGTGAAACTCCGCCTGACCGTTGACCTCGTTGACCGACCAGCTGTTCCCGTTCTGGAACAGGTCGACCGCAAGCAGATCCCCTCCGAAGGCCTTGTATACCGAGGACAGTACGTCGGTCAGGCTATCGTCCAGCGGTATAGACTGGGCCTCCGCCCCTCTGGCCGTGTTGGTTATCCAGTGAGAGCTAGCCCTCTTTATGGCCGATATAGGCTTACCTCCGACAACCAGGGCTCTGACGTCGTAGCCCGGCTTTTCGACGTATTCTTGTATGAAGAAAGTTCCGTGGTTCGGCCCCATAAAGGACTTATGCTCCACAAGGGACTCGGCACAGTCTTTGTCGTTCACCTTGGAGATAAGCCGCCCCCAGCTTCCCACAGGTGGCTTGAAGACGACGGGATATCCCAGCGATTCGGCGGCGTTCACCGCCTCTTCCTGGGAAAAGGCGACTCTGTATTCGGGCTGGGGTATGCCGGCGACGTCCAGAATCGACGCGGTGATCACCTTATCACCACAGGCCTCCATCACCGATGAATGGTTTACCGTCCTTACACCCCGGGATTCCATAAGTTTGGCTATGGCGAGGTTATGCCCGTGAGATACACAGCGACACAGGGCCACATCACCCTCCGACACGTCCAGGCCACCGGGCCAGGCTATACCTCTGATGTCCACAAAACGACAGGATATCCCTCTATCGTCGGCGGCCTTTTTGAGCATCTTTTCCTCCGCCCTGAGTCGAGTATACAGAATCCACAGGGTCGTCATGGATTACTCTCCCCAGTCTTCCTGGATCTCTGGGGCTTCCTCTAAGGTCATAGGATCGAGACTCACAAGCTCAAGCTCGGTCCCACAGTCCCCACAGATCAGCAGCTCGCCAACCATAGCGTTGTCCGGAATTGAGATCGCTCCGTCGCATATCACACAGCTCATAGTCATTTTAGTTTCCTCCTTGATCGTTATATAAAACATAGTTTCTCTACGTGGCGGAATGATACCGCAGAAAAGATATACTGTCAAGTATTTTTTGAGGCACTAAAAAACTAGAGTTCACAAAAAAACGACCCTCTCAGGTCGTTTTTTTGTGAACTCTAGTTTTTATCCAGATTTTTGTCGAGCTCCTCAGGGTGCAAGAGCAGATGTCTCAGTAGATGCGATCTACTTACGACCCCTATGAAAACCCCGTCTCTCAGTACCGGAGCTATCTTTATGTTGTCCTTTATAACCTTATTGGCCACGTAAAAATCGCTATCGGTCTCGTCGAAGGATATAATATTTTGTTTCATATATTTGCTGATCGGGTCTTTAGCTATCGACTGCAACCTAACGCTAAACTGTCCATAGTCGGGCAAAAAGGACGAGTCATGGAGCATATGGGCGTAGCCCGGTAGAGCGGCTTTTATTATATCCTTTTCACTGATAAAACCTATCACTCGGTTATCGTCGTCCAGCACCGGAAGACCGGAGGCGTTATGGTGGTACAGCACTTCGATAGCCTCCGCCACAGGACATTCGGCGGACAAGGCCGTTAGGTCCCTGTCGATGATCTCTCCTACCTTCATAGAAAAACCTCCCTACGTCTAAAAAAACCATGATACAGCTGGAGACTTTCGGACATAAAGCCTCAAAACACAGCTTCTAAAGGGCGGTGCCGTAGATACCTATCAGGAAGATACTGGATATGGTCAAAGAGATAAAGACGACCTTCACCCCTACCGCGAGAAAAGTCCCAAAGGATATATTTATACCTCCTCTGGTGGCAAAGTCGGCCAAGACAGCGTTAGCGGCGGAACCAAGGTAACTACCGTTACCACCAAGACAGGACCCCATAGCGAGAGCCCAGTAAAGGGGCTCCGGAGGCATCCCAGCGGTCCTGGCCATTTCGCTGACCACGTGGACAAACATGGCCGCAAAGGCCACGTTGTTCACGAAGATACAGGAAAGGCCGGATATCCAGAGGACCCCTAGAATCATCACCATAGGGCTCCCGCTTAGGAACCCTGAAAGGCCTTGAGCCATATAGACGATAACCCCGTTTTCCTGAAGACCTCCGACCAGGACGAAAAGGGAGACAAAATACACTATCGTGGGCCATTCCACCTCCTGATGGATAACCTCGCCGTCGTCGAGGCTGGAAAGGGCCAAAAGCAAACCTGCGGCGAAAAGGGCCACCACCGACGCCGTTATCCCAAGATGGTGGTGGAAGATGAACCCGACGAGGACGAGAACCATCACGGCACAGGACCGTATCATAAGCCCTTTATCCTTTATGAGCCTCGATTCGTTGACCTCCTTGAGCCTTTCGGTCGCCTCTTTGTCGGCCACCAGATCCTTTCGATACAGAAAACAGAAGAATATCATGACGACGACCCAGACGACCGCCACGACCGGAGATAGATGGACTATAAAGTCGTTGAAAGAGAAACCGGCGTAAGAGCCTATGATCATATTCGGAGGATCGCCGATTAGGGTCGCCGTTCCACCGATGTTGGAGGCTATTACCTCGCACAGAAGAAGGGGAACGGGATTTACCTTTATAAGATCCGCCAAGGACACCACAACAGGACTGACTAAAAGAACGGTAGTGACGTTATCGAGAAATGCCGATAGAATAGCGGTTATTATCGAGACGGAGAGCAATATAAGCACACCGTTACCACCGGTTATCTTTATAGCCTTTACCGCGATATACTGGAACAGGCCGGTTTTGGACAGGATTCCCACAACTACCATCATTCCGACCAGTAGGCCTACGGTGTTAGAATCGATATAGGAGCTTACCTCCGAGCCTGAAACGATCCTGAAAAGCATCATCGTAGAAGCTCCCAAGAGGGTCGCTGTGCTGGTTTTTAACCACCCCCTGGCGATTGACAGGATCGTCAACACGAAAAGGGCCAGAGCGATCCATGCCTTTGTATCCATTATAACTCCTCCTTCCCCCTACACGGGCAGCTTGGAAGTATACTCCTACCTGCTCTAAGCATCAAGGGAAAAGGACGAATATCAAGGGATAAAGTTTGTAAATTTTTACATTACAGAAAAGGACAAAAGACACTGAGAAGACAGGAGTGGAAATATGAGAAAAAAGCTCGCCCTATGTGCCGTTCTATTTGCCTGGACCTTAATATGGGTTCCTCAATTACAGGCACTAACCATAGGAACCTTTAACATGGAGTATTTCACCGTGAAAGGGGGCAAAGCCTACACAAGCGACGATTGCGCCCATTTAGCTAAACTTATAGAGACCTCAGGAGCCGATCTGCTGGCCCTTCAGGAGATCGTGGAAAACCGATCGTTGGAGTACCTTTTAGATAACTACCTCCCCCAGTGGAGCTATACAGGGAATCAGACGGAAGGGAAGCAAAATCTTTTTTTTATATGGAACAAGAACAAAATCAACATCACTACCCCTATCGAACCTCTCTTTACGGAAGATACGATCAACTGGGGAGGAAAGGTCGTTCCGCTGTTTAGAAGACACCCTATAAAGGCCACCTTTCGTGAAGTCGAGACGGGAGCGGAGTTCTCCGTGATAAACGTCCATCTCCGAAGTCTGGGCACCGCAGGATCGAAAGACCGGTTGGCGGCGGTGGCCATGAACAACGGTATCCGACAGGCCCAGGTTATAAAGCTAAATCACGCAGCGGAGGAGGAAAAGGGACCTCTGTTTATCCTAGGAGATTTTAATTCCGTTGAGGTTACAGGGGCGACATTCCCCTTTTTCCCCCTCACCGAGGAGCACAGTTACGACGACTTTCAATGCACCATCGACCACATAGGATACGTCAACTTGGCTCCGAGTAAAAACTGGCGTATCAGGGTTATAGAGACCTCTATACCGAGGAGAAGCGTCGGAGGAAGGCAGCACCCGGATCACGATATAGTGGTCCTATCTATGCCCGATCTGCTTCAAAGCAATCTTTGATTTTTAAGGCAAGCATGGTTATATCGTCGTACTGAGGTGCCTCTCCGGCAAAAAACTTTACTCTACTGCCGATCAACTTCACCAGATCCTCACTCGACAACCCCTCCGACTCCTTTAGCCATAATAGGGGAAGTTCCTCCCCCAGAAAAGCACCTGAAGGATCGGTAGCCTCGGTCATCCCGTCGGTGTAGATAAACATAGTCTCCCCTGGTGCCAGCGACGCCTCCCCTTCCTGAAAGTCGACCCCTTCCATCGGGCCGACGAGAGGCCCTTTTATCGGGGGCAAGGTTCGAGCCGACCGATCCTTGATCAAGATAGGGGGAGGATGACCGCCGGAACTGTACCTCAAGGATCGGTCTAGAATATCCACCACAGCGCAGAATACGGTGACGAACATACAGGATTCGTTATCCCTGGAGATTTCGTCGTTCAGTCTGGTCAGAATAGCTCCTGGAGAGAGCCCTTCTTTCGCGAAGGCCCTTATAAAGGTCCTGGTCACCGCCATAAACAGCGCAGCTGGGACCCCTTTACCTGAGACATCTCCTACAACTATAAGAATACGATTCTCGTCTAACATTAAAAAATCATAAAAATCTCCGGCGACCTCTCTAGCGGGCTCTAAGTTAGCGTAGAGATCTAGGTCGTCTCTTTCAGGAAAAGGAGGAAAGGTCCTCGGCACCAGGCTCATCTGGATGGACCTCGCGATGGACAACTCGCTTTCCATCCTCTCCCTGGCGGCGGTAGTATCGTTAAGCTCCCTTATGTAGGCGAGAAGGCTGAGCCTCATAGAGGAAAAGGACCTGGACAGCTGAGCAACCTCGTCTTCGCCGGAGATGTGGGGCAGGGGGAAATCAAAGTCCCCTGAGGCCAGGGTCTCGGTCGCGGCGGACAAGGATCCTATAGGGCCGGTTATGGCCTTCGATATAGCCAAAGCGACTAAGACAAGAAGCAGAAGCCCTCCTAGAGCCATATAAAGCTGAGAACGAATAAGATCGTTGAGAGATCCGGTAACGGCGGTCTCGGGAAAGAAAATCCCCATAGACCATCCGGCATCCCCTATGGGACGGAAGAAAATCCACCCATCTTTTCCCATATAGTCCTCGACCTCTATAATCTCCTTTTGAGCCTCTTTTCCCGCTATACCGGCTATAGGCCAGAGGCTCTCGGTGTTGATGAGGCGACGATCCCGGTGAGCGAGGAAGACCCCATTCTCGTCCAGGATAAACCCCTCACCCCCTTTGGGGATATTAAGAGAGTCCATAACGTCAGCCAACCAGTCCAGGGAGAGATCGCAGACCACCACCGCCGATAACCTGTCCTCCAAATCGTAGACCGGTACACCGTAGGAAATGACCGATCGTTCGCTACCACCGTAGCCAAAATAGGGATCCGTCCAGACCGGAGCCCTCCGGCTAACAGGGAGATAGTACCAGCTTTTAGAGTGTACATCGTAGTCATCCGCCAGTTTTTTACGATGGAGTCCTCGACCATCTTTGTACACAAAGATCCGCGAATAATCATCCTCTTTTCCCGGAGGAAGGGCCACGAAAAGGCCGCTAACCTCATCGTGAGCGGACAAAATCGACTCCAGGAGGGGCAGAAGGTTTTTGTCGAAAGGCTCGTAAAAGGCCAGAGATAAGGCTATATCCCTGGTTACCGTCTCGACGACCAAGGTAATCCGGCTAAACCTGTCGGCAGCCAATTCCCCTAGGCCTTTCACCCTGACCACAAGCTCGTCTTTCAGGATTGATTTTGAGCAGAAATAGCCGTATCCTCCGATCGCCGCCAGGATGGAGCCGGTGCCTAAAACTATGAAGGCGATCAGTTTAAAGGCAAGTCCCCTTTTTTTTATACGGAACATGACGTACCTATTTTCTGAGCGACAGCACTAGCCGGTTATATCCCTTTTCCCTGCTGTAATGGACCTCGTCCATCACTCTACGGACGAGAAGGATTCCCAGTCCTCCCTGAGGACGATCGTCCATAGAGCCCCTGACATCGGGCTCTACATGGGCCAGAGGGTCGAAGGGAACACCGTCGTCACAGAACTGCACCGAGACCCTGTCCAGGTCGTCTGTAAAGGTAACCTCTACCCTGCCTGGAGGGACTTTGTAGGCATAGGTGCATATGTTCACGAAAACCTCCTCCACGGCGAGGTCGAGATATCCGACTTTATTCCCCGACAGAAGGCCCTCTATCTGGGTGCACAGAAAGGCCCTTAGGTCCTCCAGATGGCTTAGGTCGGCCTCGAAGAACTGACTGCAACTTACCATCAGAAGCTATCCAGGGCACCGTCTACGTCGGGATATATGGGGAGAAAACTGTCGAAACCGGAGATAGAGAGGACCTCCTCCACCATTCCGCTGACGCCACAGAGCACCAATTTCCCACCTTGGGACACCAATCCCTTTGAAAGGGCCAAAACGCTCCTAAGACCGGCGCTGCTTATATACTCAAGGTCAGCAAAGTTGAGGATTACTTCGATTTTACCCTCCTCAATCCACCCAGAGCCCGCCTTATCCAGGTCAGGGGCCGTCAGGGTGTCCAGCCGCCCGGAAAGCAGGACCACCAACCTTTCGTTTTTTTCTTCACAGGAAATGAACACGATAAAAAGCCCTCCTATCGACTATTCCAATATCGATGTACAGAGGATCACCTTTTGGCCTCTGTACTCTCTGTACTCAAATACGGCGACTTCGTCGGAGAAACTCATCCTCTCGTCGACGAAAAACAGGATTCCGTCCCATTCGTGAGGGTGGTAAAGCTCAAACTTTACCGCTGGTTTTTGATCCTGAACCAGGACCGACTCCCTCTCGCATCAGAAATCCTTATATGTTCCCCAGGAAAGATAAAATGGCCCCCCTCTGGAGGAGAGATCTTTTGCTATACCCTCATCCATGGAGAAGGAAAGCGCCCATGATCTGGAAACAAAAAGCACCGCCGACAACGCTCCAAGCAAGATCAGTTTTTTTAAGCTCAAACCTAACCTCCCCCTTTCACGTAGAAGCTGTACATACCCGATAATAGGGTCTACAATCGTAGTATAAGCTATTTTCGGAGGTGAGGATATGACGATTGAGCGGATTTCGATAAGAGATGCAGCGGCCCCGGTAAGGACGGTAGCTGTGGGGAAGGACGGAAATGGAACCGGACCGGTCCCGCCGGTCTCAGCCGTCAGACCTGCCGATACCGTAGACAGGGGGAAAAAGAGCTTCACCCTACCGGACAAAGGGACCTCTCAGCTTCAAAAGGCTGAAAATAAAGTTAGATCTATGGAACAGGCCCTGAGGGCTCAGGGGGGACGATACGTTTCGTCGGTTTCCTATCGTTACGTAACCGGCCCGGACGGGAAAAAATACATAGTCGGAGCGGAGGTCTCTATATCCGCCCCCCAGGAGATCATGGAAGAGCTGGGACTTACAGGGGGTACTCCGGAGAGAATCGTCGGAAAACAGGCGGATAAAGCCTACGGGAGGGTAGCCAAGACCTACGAGATACTGAAGAAGTCCCGTTCAAAGGACTCGGCGATCGAACAAGAGGTCGAGAGGCTGGAGAGGACCGATAGAGAGGTCAGGGCCCACGAGGCGGCCCACCAGACCGCAGGAGGGGCCTTCACCAGCATGGCCACCTACGAGTACGTCAAAGGCCCTGATGGCAAGAATTACGCCGTAGCGGGAAAAGTCCCTATAGCCGTTCCATCGGGAGGAACCTCGGAGGAGACCATCAGGATGATGGATATAGTTAAATCCTCCGCCTTAGCTCCAGGGAGCCCCTCGGGGAAAGATCTGTCGGTAGCGGCAGAGGCGGATAACAACGCATCCAGAGCTAAACAGGAGATAGCCAGAAGACAGGCGGAGAAGGCCTATTCGCCTTTTAGAGATGCAGACGAAGGACTATTGTCCATGGTAGCTTAAGGAGGTGTATCCGTGTTTTTCGTCCGGTGGATAGCGCCTGTCGTACTTACAGGCTGCGGGGTATTTATGATGAACATGGGGGTTAAATGGCTGAGATCGGGACACCCGATAAAGGGCACGATGGATCTGATCGCTGGAACGGGCTTTATCGTGATCGGACTGTACCTCCCCTTCTCCCCTTAAAATGAGGCAAAAGGGTGGATAAACCCATCCATATAGTGTATCATTGCTGGAGAACCCTCTATATGGGGGTTCTCCAGTTTTATTCTGTACCCCCCAATACTCTGGTATAATTGCCCTTCCTCTTCCACTTGTAGAGGGGAAAAACAAGAAAAGGACGTGACGCTATGGTCAGATACATTCGGAAAAGAGACGGTCGGGAAGTCCCCTTCGAGAGGGACAGGATAAAAAAAGCCGTCATGAAAGCCGCTGTGGCGGTAGACAGAGACGACAGCTCCATAGGGGAGGCCGTCACCCGTCAGGCCGAATCGTATCTAGACATCTTTTTCGCGAGGGATGGATCTCCTTCAGTCGAACAGGTTCAAGATCTGGTGGAAAAGATCCTGATAGAAAAGGGGCAGGCTGACATAGCCAAGGCCTATATCCTTTACAGGCAGCAACACGCTAGGCTGAGGGACACGAAGCAGCTACTAGCGGGAGCGGTGGAGATGGTCGGCAACTACCTTAAAAAACTGGACTGGAAGGTCAACGAAAACAGCAATATGAGCTATTCCCTCCAGGGGCTGAACAACTACATAGCGTCGGAGGTCACCGCTCAATACTGGCTTAACGAGATATATCCTCCCTCCATAAGGGAGAGTCACGTATCCGGCGACCTTCACGTCCACGACCTGAACAATCTGTCGGTGTACTGTTGCGGTTGGGACCTTCAGGATCTGCTCCTGAACGGCTTTACAGGGGTCAGCACGAAAATAGGCAGCAAAGCACCTAAGCACTTCAGAAGCGCTCTAGGCCAGATAGTCAACTTCTTCTACACCTTACAGGGAGAGGCCGCAGGAGCTCAGGCTTTCTCCAACTTCGACACCTATTTAGCTCCTTTTGTGGCTGCCGACGGTCTGAACTACGAGGAGGTCCGCCAGGCGATCCAGGAGTTTGTGTTCAATCTCAATGTCCCTACAAGAGTGGGGTTTCAGACGCCTTTTACCAATATAACCATGGACCTGACCCCTCCTAAGGCACTGGCGGGGCTTCCTGCCATAATAGGAGGCAGTTTTACCGAAAAAAACCTAGGAAACTTCCAGCGGGAGATGGACATGATAAACAGGGCGTTCGCCGAGGTCATGCTGGAGGGCGACGCCAGAGGAAAGGTCTTTACCTTCCCTATACCGACGTACAACGTCACCAGCGATTTCGACTGGGAGAACCCTAAGCTGACGCCTATATGGGAGATGACCGCTAAATACGGCATTCCATACTTCTCCAACTTTATAAACTCCGACATGAGTCCCGACGACGCTAGGTCTATGTGTTGCAGACTCAGGCTGGACAACAGAGAGCTTAAAAAAAGGGGCGGGGGCCTTTTTGGATCTAATCCGATGACCGGTTCGATCGGTGTAGTCACCTTGAACATGGCACGAATAGGCTTTTTAGCGGAGAACAGGGACGACTTTTTGAGACGGACCTTCGCTCTGATGGACCTGGCGAAAGAGAGCCTGGAGGTCAAGAGAAAGATACTGGAGAAACTCACCGACGCAAATCTCTACCCTTACTCGAAGTTTTACCTGAGATCCATAAAACAGGAATCGGGCAGGTACTGGAACAACCACTTCAACACTATCGGACTAAACGGTATGAACGAAGCTATGGTCAACTTTATGGGCAAAGATCTCACCGATCCTGAGGCTATCTCTATGGCTAAACACGTAATGGAGGCGATGAAAGCCAGGATGGCGGACTATCAGGAAGAGGGAGAGATGCTTTACAACCTGGAGGCAACCCCAGCGGAGGGGGTAACCTATCGCTTCGCCAGGGCGGATAAGGACCTTTTCGGAGATCGGATACACTGCGCGAACCAAAAGGCGGTTATCGAGGGAGCAGAGCCCTATTACACCAACTCATCACAGCTTCCCGTAAACGCTACAGACGATATATTCGACGCACTGGACCTTCAGGAACCGCTGCAGACGATATACACAGGAGGGACGGTTTTCCACGGATTTCTCGGCGAACGGATGGTCGACGGTGAAAGCACGAAAAGACTGGTAAAAAAGATCGCTGAAAACTATCGACTACCTTACTTCACCGTTACCCCTACCTTCAGCGTCTGTCCTATCCACGGCTACATATCCGGCGAGCACCATTTCTGTCCTATATGCGACTCAGAGCGGGAGCTGGAGAGAGCTAGGCAGGAGGAAGTGACCTTGTCGTGAGAATAGGGGGTATCGTAAAGACGACCCTTATAGACTACCCTGGGAAGCTGGCCTCTATGGTTTTCACCGCAGGCTGCAACTTTAGGTGTCCCTGGTGCCACAACGGAGGCCTTGTAACCGACGAGCCGGTAATAGACCAAGATGAGGTGATGGCCTTCATCCTCTCCAGAAAACACCTGATAGACGGAGTGGTAGTGTCAGGGGGAGAACCTACCCTACAGGGAGACCTAGAGGATTTCTTAAAATCGATAAAAGAACTAGGCCTTCTGGTTAAACTGGACACCAACGGAAGCCTCCCGGATCGCCTGGAAAAACTTCTCGAAAAGGACCTTCTCGACTACGTAGCCATGGACGTCAAAGCCCCCCTCGAGGACTACCCTAAGGTGGCAGGTGCGGAGGGATACGAAAGGGAAATAAGACGGTCTATAAGTTTAATAATGGATTCAGCTCCGGACTACGAGTTCAGGACCACCTTTGTCCCGGGGCTTCACGATTCGACTTCCGCCCGAGGGATAGGACAGCTCGTTCAAGGGGCTAAGATACACTACCTGCAATACTTCAGACCGATAGGGAACTTACTTTCGGAGGAATACAGACACTCAAGGGCTCTCACCGAAGGAGAGCTAAAGGGATACGCCGGTATAATAGCTCCCTACGTGGAGGAAGTTAAGTGCAGAATCTGACAAAAACAGAGAGGATGAGCGTAATGAAGGAAGACAACAGAACTAGATGTGAGGTATATTCGAGGGTCGTCGGTTTTCTCTCCCCTGTATCCCAGTGGAACAAAGGCAAAAAAGAGGAGTTTTCCGATAGGCTTACTTTCGACAGGTCTACAGGACAAGAAACCGTAAAAAAAGCCTGAGAGGCACCATGACCGGGAGGCTAAGGATCCTTCAGGTGTTATCGCAGCGTCCCGAGAGCACAGGGAGTGGATTATACGTCCGCTCCCTGATAGAGGAGGGAACAAAAGCCGGCCACCATATGTACCTAGTGGCCGCCGAATCCCTAAACCATCGGCTAACAGATCCTCCTGTCCCAAAATCGAAGTCCACCATAGTGGAGTTTGGATCCGATCGAATCCCGTTTGAGATCCCCGGAATGAGCGACGTCATGCCCTACTCTCACACCAGATTCAGGGATCTGACCGACGAACAGCTCACAGCCTACAGGCAGGCCTTTTCCGACGCCCTTATAAAATCGGTCGATCTCTTTAAACCCCACATTATCCACTGCCATCATCTATGGATACTCACGTCGCTTACCGCAAAGACCTTCCCTTCAATCCCTGTCGTTGCCACCTGCCACGGCTCGGACCTGAGACAGATACGGTCTCTCCCTAGGCTTCGACCTTACGTATCGGAAGGGTGTAGCTCTCTCGACGGGATAATGGCCCTTACGGACGCCCAACGGCGTGAAATATCCTCCTTAATACCTTTGGATCTGGATAAAATAACCGTCACAGGAGGGGGGTACAGAAAGGATCTGTTCTTCCCAGGGGATACCCCTCCACCGCCTCCTATCAGGATAGTCTGCGCTGGGAAAATATCCTCCGCTAAAGGCATTCCATGGCTTGTCGAGGCCCTTAAGACCATAAACCTGCCCTGGGAGCTTCACGTAGCAGGTTCAGGAGAAGGGGAAGACGGAGCGAAATGCACCGAGTTACTGAGATCCCTAGGCAGCAACGTCGTCCTCTACGGAAACATTACCCCTGCTAAGGTAGGGGAGATAATGAGGACCTGTCATCTTTTCGCCCTGCCCTCACTCCACGAGGGGCTTCCTCTGGTCCTACTGGAGGCTCTGGCATCGGGATGTAGGGTGGTAGCCACCGAGTTACCTGGGGTCAAGGAAGTCATAAAAAACCTGAATCGGGACTACTGGTCCACCGTAGCGGTCCCGATGACGGAAAACGGCGAAAGACCTTTAAAAAGGGAGGAGCCCTCCTTTAAAGAAGGGCTCCGAAAGTCTCTGATAGAACAGATGGAGAGGGTCAGCGAAGGCAATCTGCCTGTCGACCTATCGATAAGCGAATTTGAATGGTCCTCGGTATTTAAGAGGACGGAAAAGGCATACGAGCAGGCCCTATCGGAGATCTAGCTCCCCTTGAGATCCAAACCTAGGCTGACCGGTGATATCCTGCATCAAGGAAGCGCTTCTCACAGAGTAATCGGACCAGCAGTTATTGAACATCAAAAAGAGCCTGTCCACCTTTTTGGCGAGACCTAGGACAGGCTCTTTCCATTCCTCCAGCTCTTTTCTGGAATATAAGTACCTGAACTTCTCTCCGACATAGCTTCCTCTATCCCATGCCTCTTTGTTTCTACCGTGAAATCGAACGACGCTTCCCCAGGACGCAGTAGGCTCTACTACAGCAGGAACGGTCCAAGGCAGCGATGGCTCGTCGACGGCCACGTAGGCTATATTGTGACCTCTGAGCCTTTCAAAAAAAACATCTCTGTTCCCTTTATCCAACCAGGTAGAGTTTCTTACCTCAAAGGCTATCTTAAAGGGCCTTGCCTCCTCTACAACCCGATCCAGATAGACCATCATACGGTCGGAAAAAGACGCCCAGGGAGGGAGTTGGAACAGCACGTAACCTAGCTTTCCTACTTTATGTAGCGGCATTATAGACTCAGAAAACTGATGCCATAGCTCAAGCCTGATGGACCTCGGTATTTTCTTGAAATCTATCCTCTTTTCCTCACAGAGGCCTATCTCATCCCTTACCCACCTCGGGAGGGAGGTCCACTGCACCGAGTGAAAGGTGAACAGACCATAGGCTTTAACGTTAAAGATAAAACCAGGAGAAGTCCAGGAGGCCCATCGGTAGACGTCGGTTATATCTGGAATGGCGTAAAAAGTGCTGTCAACCTCCACAGTGTCGAAACAAGAAGAGTAATGGCCAAGGCGAGATTCCCCGTCTTTGGCGGAAGGGGGATACCATCCACTGGATAGAAGCTGACGGTCCGCCCAGGAGCATGTGCCTATTCTGACGTTAATCACAGATGCCTCAGCTCACCGATGGCCCATTAAAGCAGGTTCGACAAGGCGCTTTACCCTGTCGCACCACCTGTTGGCTCTCCAGGCCTTTATCAGACTCACCACGGTATAAAGCTCATCGGGAGCGCTCCCACAGGCGTCGGCCCTTAGTGCTTTATTGTAATCGGACTCATCCATAGCAAAAACCATCTCCCCGTCGTGCATGGAGGTCCTGCCGTTACCTTTGCATCCAAGAGCTACCTTTCCCTGACCGTCTTCGTAGAAAGTGACGACGTAAGAGATATCCCCGATTTGACCGGCGGAAAGATCGAAACGCCTTTTTCTAGCAAAGCCTTCGGACTTCAGGAGCCCGTCGGAATCGTGGTGATCCCTGTACGAAAGGGATCCCAGATAGTGCCAATGCCTCACCAGCGAGACCATAAAGGAGGATAACTTTGAAGCGTCCACCTTTGCCTGGCCGTCCAGGTCTTCCGCTATATTTGCGAGACGCCTTTTCCTAAGAGCCTCCCACAGAGAGTCGGCAAAGTCTATTCCATCGCTTCCGACCATGGAAAAACCCAATATAGTCCCTACCGAAGCTATCTGGAAAGGCATATACCATCGCCCAGGATCGACGGATACCAGTTTAGTTACTATGCCAGCACCTCGTATGTCCCTTATATCTCCCCCTCTAGGGACCTCGACAAACCTCTCCTCGCCGTTCCTCTCAAAAAAAGAATCCTCCTGATCCGATATGTCGAAACAGGGAAGAAAGACCCCATCGTCCTTACCCTCGGATAGATCGGTGATCCAAAGGGATTTTCTCTTCGATTCTGGAAGAAGGGCAAAATCCTTTTTATCCATGACAATCCTGGGCTCCATGGCCATATCCTGTAAGACCACCGTCGTCTTAAGACAAAGAGACCTGAACGAAAGATCGCGGGAAAGCTCCCTTATCAGATCTCTGACCGAATCCTCTAGTACATCCATAGAGTATTCCGCCGTCTGGCCTCTTTTATGTTTCATCTTCAGGACCCTGGCACCATCCTCAAGCCATGAAAAACGGACTGGCTTCATCCTTTCCTTGGCTTTGTTATATATGCCTAACCTAGGGGCACCTGAACCACGCCATATCTGTAAGGCCAGGACATCGTCAATTTCTTTGGAACATAAAATAGTCCCGTTTTCCCTCTGCTCCATAAACAAAAACCCTCTTTCCAGTCTTGTCTGTACACAGTCTATAATCTGGACACAGTAAAATTATTTTCCGAGAAAAGGGTTACCCCTCGATCCGACAAAGCGGAGGCAAAAAAACCTTGGCCCCTACGTAGAGAACCGGAAAAAGAGCCGTCGTAAACCCATGAAACTCCGCAGGAGGGGCTTTTCTCCTTGAGTAAAGCGACCTTCACGTCCAACATGTCAACCATATGGAGAGACTCCTTTACGCCTTTGTCGAAAAACCCAGTCATATCGAGGCCATTAAGGTTCACGACCTTATTCCCCTTTATCTCACAAGGTAGTCTAGGGGTGGGGAGGCCTCCAAGCTGCTCCGGGCAGAGGGGGACAGCTAGCCCCATTTTCATAAGCTCCACAGCTCCCTGAAAAAGACAGGAGCTTCCATCGTAGCGACAGTTAAGGCCTACCAGACAGGCACTGACTACTATCATACTCACATCAGCCTTTCGGACTATCATTATACATTGGGTCTAGATCTATATCCATTGATACTTGTGAATCAGACGCTATAGGTGTATCATCTCTCCCTTGGGTTACAGTCTGAACATACGAAATATCATAGGAGTGGTATATGTGCAAGCATCAGAGAAAATAAGAAACCTCGCCATAATAGCCCATATCGATCACGGCAAGACGACGTTGATCGATTCCATTTTTAAAGCGACCCAGGTCTTCAGGGAAAACGCAAAGGTAGAGGAAAGGGTTATGGACAGCGGCGAGATAGAGAGAGAACGGGGGATAACCATAACCTCCAAGCATTGCACAGTCAACTGGAAGGATTATCTCATAAATATAGTGGATACGCCGGGACATGCGGACTTTTCTGGAGAGGTCGAACGAGTCCTATCCATGGTGGACTCGGTTCTACTTCTAGTGGACGCAAACGAAGGACCGATGCCTCAGACTCGATACGTCCTTTCGAGGGCCTTAAACCTAGGCTTAAAGCCTATAGTTATAGTAAACAAAGTGGACCGTCCTCGGGCTACTCCCGACGAAGCTCTGGACAAAACCATAGATCTCTTTATAGAACTAGGAGCCGATGAGTCTCAGTTAGAGTTCCCCGTGCTTTACGGATCAGGGCTCGACGGATGGCTGGTCAAAGAACTAGGCGACGCAAGAAGGGATATGGAACCCCTCTTTGAGACCATAGTTGAATACGTACAGCCTCCTGAAGTAGATGAAAATGCCCCTTTCAGGATGCAGGTAAGCACCTTAGCTTGGAACGATTACGTCGGCCAGATAGGTTGTGGCAAGATAATATCGGGGAAAATATCCAAAGGAGAACCTTTTGTCCAGACCAGAACGGCCTGGGAGGATTCCTCCGAAAAGACAAAAGAATGGAAGATTCTGACAAAATCCCAGGAAAAATCCGTACACCTTTGGGTAACCAAAGGACTGGATAAAGTCGAGACCGAGCAGGCCTGTGCAGGAGATATCATATGGATAGCAGGGCCTAAATCGATCGATATAGGGGATACCTTCTCATCCTCTCTAAGCCAGGAACCACCGTTTCCCCCTATAGAGATAGAGGAACCGACGGTCTCTATGTTCTTTTTAGTCAACAACGGCCCCTTCGCCGGGAAGAACGGGACTCCATTGACCTTACGACAGCTTAAGGCGAGGCTCGAGCGGGAGACCCATACCAACGTAGCCCTAAAAGTTGAGGACCTAGGAAGACCTGACGGGGTAAAGGTCTCCGGAAGAGGAGAGCTTCAGCTGGCTATCCTTATAGAGGAGATGATCCGAGAGGGCTCGGAGCTATGTGTATCCAGGCCAGAGGTAATAACGAAAAAAGACGACTCAGGCAAGACGTTGGAACCTATGGAACAGCTGGTAATAGAGGTACCTGAAGCATACCAGGGAACGGTAATAGAGAAACTGGCTCAGAGAAAAGCGGACCTCGTAGATATGTCCGTAATGGACACAGGAGTCGTCAAGATGAAGTTCGATATCCCTACAAGAGGGCTGATAGGCTACAGAGGCGAATTTTTGACCGATACGAGAGGATTAGGAATCATGGCCTCTAGATTTGTGGGATACGGCCCCTGGAAAGGCGAGGTCTCATCCAGGAACAGGGGATCTATGGTAAGCATGGACACCGGACCGGCGACAGGGTATCAGCTCGACAACCTTCAGGAGAGAGGAACGCTGTTTATATCCCCTGGAATAGAGGTCTATAACGGCCAGATAGTGGGGGAGAACTCCAGACCTGGCGATATCCCCTGTAACCCCACTAAAAAGAAGCAAACCAGCAACCACCGTTCCGCCACGAAAGACATGGGGATAAAACTGGACGTCCCAAGAAAGATGTCGTTGGACAAAGCACTTGAGTGGATTGCCGACGATGAGCTTGTAGAGGCAACCCCTAAAGAGATCAGGATAAGAAAAGCCATCCTCGACATGAACGAGAGGAAAAAAGCCACTAAAAGAGACTAAAAGAGATCCTCGGAGGGGCTGCAAGTCAGTCCCTCCGTTTTCCCTCATCCCTTTAAGCCATCCCTAAGAGCGGATATAAGATCTCTAGCGGAAGTCCGATTCATCCTTATCCTGTGTTGCATCCTTCCCAAGTCGTCTTTGATAAAAAGTATGAGCTGTGCCTCTCCGTCCTCCTGTTTCCTTATGTCCACGTCGAAGATCAAATCAGGGGCAGCAGGATAACAGCTGTCATCATCGACGTTTATAGTCGATCTCGCTAAAAAGTCCAAGGCCGAGGCCTTGTGGGTCATAGATGTCATTTTCAAACCTCCCGTTTTAACGGAATAACAAGTTTTACCGTAGTTCCCCTACCTGGCTGACTTTCTATAGTCAAGCTTCCTCCAACCAGAGAGGTCCTTTCCTCCATGCTGTTTATGCCGTAACATCCTCGGCTCTCTGCCTCCAGCTTGGCCTTATGGACGTCAAAACCTCTACCGTCATCCTTCACCACCGCTCTAAAAGAATCTTTCCCCATAGATACTCTAAGATCTATTCTACTAGCTCTTCCGTTTTTAACGGCGTTAACCATAGCCTGATATATTATCTTAAAGATATTCGATTTTAGGTATACAGGCATCTGCCATCCCGTTCCATCCACTGCCATACCCACGTCTATCCCGTACCGCTTTTCCATTTGAGCGACAAGCCTCTCAAGGGCTACATCTACTCCTTTTTCGATACCTGGAGGGTTAAGCCTCATAAGAAAAGCCCTTACTTCGCTATCCGCATCCTCAACTATGTTTCTCAGGCACCGTAGCTCGGAGAGGGCCTTTTCCGTCATGCCGGAAATAAGGTACTGTTCCGCTAGGTCAACCGACAGCACCGCCCCCCCAAACTTCTGAGCTGGCCCATCGTGGAGCTCTCTGCCCAGATGGAGCCCCTCCCTCTCCGCCATGGCTACCGCTGCAGCCAGAACTCCGTCTTTTTCCGGCGTCTCAACCTTACGCCCTGTGTCTATTATCTCTATGGCCATCCTGAAGCGACTGCCTAGTTCCTCGGTTTTTTTGAGGGTTTCCTCCTTCCTCTTTATTTCCCTGGCTAAATAGTCCCTCATAGATCGCAGGTTTTTCTCCCTTTCCTCCAGACTTCCTCTCATCTTCATCAGATGCTCTACCTGAAAGTAGGCCTCCTTTTCAACTGCCTCATCTCCAGATCTCGCGGAAGAGACCAGCAGCTCTCGAGCCTTTTGGCATTGACGACTACAGCTCTCGTTGGCCTCCAGGACTTCCTCGACCTCGACCTGTATAGATCCATATCTATCTTTTAACTCAATATACCGTTCGTACTCCTCCATCCTGATTTTACTCAACTCATCAAGCCCACCGGAGAGCACACTGCTCACATCATTAAATATATTATCTATACGATTAAAACTCAACTCTGGCATAAAAAAGCCTCCCACGATTGGATAAAGAGCCAAGACTATGAGGAACCTCTAAAAACGCTCATCCTCTGAGAGATCGTTCCGACAGAGCTCAGAGCCCCTATACTCGACATGCCACCTTTGAGTACGAATGGAGGCGACAGGAAATCGCTCCAATACAATTATTTGAAACAGGGCGTAGCCAGGACGGTCTCTTCGGAACTCGAAGATAAGCTTCTAGAGGTTCCCTAGAGTAACAAACGCAAAAAAATATCCCCTATAACCGGAACAGGTTGGCTTTATCTCTGATATATCGTAATATCGTCAGGAGATACCGTCCAACAGGATACTTAAGGGGGAATTTTTGTGAGAAAAATAACCGTCCTAGGCGGCGGTAGCTGGGGCACCGCTCTAGCTACCGTAGCGGCCAGAAACGGTAACACCGTTTCCCTGTGGTGTCGAAGGGAAGAGCAAGCCAGATCTATAACGGAAAGCAGAGAAAACCTAAGGTACCTACCGGGATCGCCTATACCGGATGAAGTAAAAGCGACCTCCAATCTTAAGGAAGCCCTTTCCTTCTCCGATCTATGGATACTTTCAGTCCCTACCCAAAGCGTCAGGCCGCTACTTAAGGAGATCGCCAAAGTCTCATCGAGGGAAAGCGTCTCTCTGTGCAACGTGGCAAAAGGGATCGAAACCCAATCCCTGAAAAGGATAAGCCAAATCGTCGAGGAAGAGATACCTCTAGCAAAGTATACCGTACTTTCCGGCCCTAGCCACGCGGAGGAAGTTATCAAAGGACTTCCCACGGCGGTGGTGGCTGCATCAGACTTATCCGATCAATACTTAATCTGGCAAAAGGCCCTTAACACCAACTTCTTCCGCATATACTCCAGCGACGACGTATGCGGCGTAGAGACCGGCGGAGCGTTGAAAAACGTCGTGGCTGTGGCCTCAGGACTGGCCCACAGCATGGAAATGGGGGACAACGCCATAGCCTCTATGGTAACAAGGGGCCTGGCGGAGATAATGAGACTGGCCGTCGCCATGGGAGCCCATCCGATAACATTGGCGGGATTGGCGGGCATCGGGGATCTAATGGTAACCGCATACAGCCGCCACTCGAGAAACTTCCGGTTGGGAGTGGCGTTAGGAAAGGGAATGACCTTAGACGAAGCTGTCGCCTCCTTAGGTCAGGTAGCGGAAGGGGCTTATACCGTCAAAGCGGCGGTCGCCCTAGGCCAATCCCTATCGGTAGATCTCCCTATAACAGAGGCAGTATACCAGGTACTTTACCAAAACAACTCGCCGGAGGAAACCATAAAGGATCTTCTTTCAAGAGATCCCAAACCGGAGTACCCTCCTCATGTATTTGAGGGTCAAAAGGTAGATCATTAAAACAGTTGCACTCAATAGTATCATGGTGTATAGTTTAGGCACGATCAAACGACATTGAGGAGGGGTTCTTGTGGCTGCTAACATAAACAAAGATACCTGCGTAGGATGCGAGGCGTGTGTCGGTATTTGCCCCGTAGAGGCTATAGCCATGGATGACGGCAAAGCCTGTGTGGACGAGGGAAAGTGCGTCGACTGTGGAGCTTGCGTTTCTGCCTGTCCGGTAGAGGCTATCTCTCTATAAGACAAAGATATTTAAAATGGCCGTCTCCCTGAGGGAGGCGGCCTCTGTCTGTGTTGACACCGGAAAGGATCGATTGGAAATGTCCATGGTAAAAATATTTGAAGGGCTCATGCTCATATGCTTTGGCATGGCCTGGCCCGCCTCTATACTCAAAAGCTTCACCTCTGGAAGCACAAAGGGGAAAAGCTTAGTTTTTCTGGTCGTAATTCTAATTGGATACGCCTCTGGCATAGCGAAATGCCTTCTTGAGCCGTCGATTCACTGGCCGGTATTCAGCCTTTACATCCTAAACACCCTTATGGTGAGCACCGATACCGCCTTATATTTTAGAAATAAACGTCGGGAAGCCACAGAATAAAACATGGGAAGAGCAAGAAGTGCTCTTCCCATGTTTTATTCTAAAAAATCCCTTAATTTTTTACTTCTACTAGGATGACGAAGTTTTCTCAAGGCTTTAGCCTCTATCTGCCTTATCCTCTCTCTTGTGACGCCGAAACGCCGGCCGACCTCTTCCAAGGTGTAGGAGCGACCATCCTCTAGACCGAAGCGATATCGCAGGACCTCCCTCTCTCTGTCCGAAAGGGCATCCAGCATCTCCTCTATCTGCTCATGAAGGAGGTTACAGGCCGCGGCCTCCTCTGGGCTAGGAAGATCTCTGTCCTCTATGAAATCCCCTAGCTGGCTGTCCTCTTCTTCGCCTATAGGGGTTTCCAGGGATACCGGAAGCTGCGCAATCCTTCTGATCTCCTCGACCTTGGTCACGTCTATCTCCATCTCCGCGGAAATTTCTTCGTCCGAGGGCTCCCGCCCAAGCTTCTGCACCAGCTGCCTTGCCACCCTCACCATCTTATTGATGGTCTCAACCATATGCACAGGTATCCTTATAGTTCTGGCCTGATCGGCGATAGCTCTGGTTATAGCCTGTCTTATCCACCAAGTGGCGTAGGTACTGAACTTGAACCCTTTGCGATAGTCGAACTTCTCCACCGCCCTGATAAGACCTAGATTGCCCTCCTGGATGAGGTCGAGAAAAAGCATTCCCCTTCCGATATACTTTTTGGCGATACTGACCACGAGACGAAGGTTTGCGTCTATTATCTTCTGTTTAGCTTTTTCGTCACCGTCCTCGACCCGTTTGGCAAGCTCAACCTCCTCTGCCGCGTCAAGCAGAGGAACTTTGCCTATCTCTCTGAGATACATCCTTACCGGATCGGTCAGAGGTATGTCGTCGAGCTTTCCAAGCTCATCTACGTATCCGTGTTCGTCATCGGAAGAGGAAGACGATGACTGCGCAGAGGGCTGGGAGCTCGCCTTGATCCGGGCGTCTCCTTCCTCTATGACCTCTATACCCATCTCCATAAGGTTCTCAAACACGTTTTCCAGTATCTCCGTGTTCCAGAATTCTATAGGGATGAACTTCTCTATGTCCTTTTGGGTGACATAGCCGTTTTTGCGACCTTGCATTATGAGCTCTCTGATTCGCTCCATATAGACCTTAAGGTCGTCACGAGAAATATTAACGTCTTTCGAAGCCTTACCTCTCACAGGAGATTTGTTCTCTGAACCTGCCATATAGCCACTACTCCCCCTACCTTTAGGAACCCTTTTTTTATACAAAACTACCTCTACCCATATTACATCAAAAAACGTCGATCTCAATGGGCAACAAGAGGCTAAAACGTCTTACGACGAAAGAGAGGGGATATATATATCCCCTCTCTTTCGTCGTAAGATCTATCGTCCAATAGGACTTGATTATACCACGAAGTACTCTATCGACAAAACTCAAAGGCTATGTACACCCCAAAAGAGCTACCTGGACATCTCCAATCTGTTTCTTTCCCTTAAAAGCGCGCAGACCTTCTCAACCAGCCCTTCGATCTCAGGCTTTGTTATCTGAGCATCAGCACCTATACTGGCGGCCTTACGGCGGATATCCTCCGCCATTATGGAGGAGAAGATAATCACTGGCATATCGCGATGAGCTTCGCTCTCTTTAACGAGCCTGGTAAGGGCAAAACCGTCCATTTTAGGCATCTCTATGTCGGAGATAAGCAGGTCAAAGTGCCCCGCTTCCTCCTCTGCGATCCGATCCCAGGCGGCTTTACCGTGACCGACGCTCTCTACGTTGTGAAAACCCCCTTGATCGAGGACATCTATGACCTGACGCCGAATTAGAGGTGAGTCCTCAGCGATAAGAATCCTGTAAACATCAAGGTTACCTAACCCGTCGGTCATTTTAGCGGCCCTCGCAGAATCCAGCTTATACTGTGACATAATAGAGGGATTGACGGTCTGAACGATTCTCTCATAATCGAGGAGAATGATGTTTCTCTCGTCCCTTTTTATCACGTAAAGGGAGTTCTCCCCTAGGAAAGAGCCTGTCAGAGAGGCGTCCAATTCGTCGGAGTTGATCCTATATATCCTCTCCACTCCGTCGACTACAAACCCTAGTTTTAGCTCGTTAAATTCAGCTATTATTATTTTACTGCTTTCCATCTCAACATCTGAGCTTATCTTAAGGTGTTTCCTTAGATCCACAAGGGGAAGGACCTCTCCTCTTACGGTTGTTATCCCTATCATCGCAGGATTGGCGTCGGGCACAGGTCTACAACCGGTCCAACGCAATATCTCTCTAGTTTTGTCCACGTTAATGGCGAAAGCCTGCTGTCCCAAGTAGAAAACCACAACCTGCCATTCATTAGTCCCAACCTCAGTAAGTATTTTTTCATTTACCCGCATAAAAACTACCCCCATTCGCACAGGTCGTCGAGTACCTCTTATAGTCTATCATAAAAAGCGCCTCCTTCTTCTACCAGCAAGACAAAAAGAAAATCCCGTGATATAGTCATCGCCATGACCTACTACAGCCCTCTCAGAAACGTTACTCTATATTCCGGTAAATTCATACACCGCCCTAACAGGTTCGTCGTAACCTGTACAGTAGGGCGGTCGTCGGTGTTATGTCACCTCCCAAACCCCGGAAGGCTTTGGGAATTGTTGATACCTGGGGCAGAGGTCATACTCACAAAAAACGAAAAGGGCAAAACCGACTTCACCGTTATAGGGGTAAAATCCTCCGAAGGCCCAATTCTCCTCCACACCCACAGGACAAACGATCTCGTTGAAGCCCTTTTGGCGAACGATGGGATACCATCCCTTAAAGGATACAAAGTGATAAAGAGAGAGATCACCAGGGGCAACAGCCGGTTTGACTTCCTCCTTGAAACCCCTCAGGGAGGCCCTTTTTTACTGGAGGTAAAGTCTTGTACCCTCTTTGGATCTCAGGGAGCTATGTTCCCTGACGCACCTTCCTCCAGGGCCACCAAACACGTGTCGGAACTGGGTAAAATATCCACCGAAGGGACTGAGGGAGGAATCTTATTTGTGGTACACTCCCCAAAATCCCGTTGGTTTTGTCCAGAATACCACACAGACCCGGATTTTGCCCGAGCAATCTTAGCGGAAAAAAACAGGCTTAAGATATCCTCTCTAGCGGTCAAGTGGGATGAAGACCTATCGGTGACGGCCTCTCCACGAGAGATCCCAATAAGATGGGAGACCTTGGAGGCGGAGTTCAGGGACAAAGGTGGATGTCTCGCCTTGTTTCACCTGCCTCATCGTGACCAGATAGCGATTCATCGGGAGAAAGAAATCTCCCTGGGAAAGGGATTCTGGGTTCTAGCCACAGGAGCGTCGAATAGCCTGCAAAAAATCGCCTCAAGGTTGAAAAACCGGTTGCCATCTCCAAAGATAATACCCTTTAGGGCAAATCACGACCTAGGACCTTCTCTATCTGGGGCCCTGACCCAAATAGCTTCACAAAAAATCGACGTTGGACCTCTGTTACCACAGGAGGCTGGAGCTCATCTCTTTAGATTCGACGAAAACCCTCTTGAGAGCTCTTCTTTTGTAAAAATAATAATAGAGACTAGAATAAATAGGCTTAATATCTAAAAAGAGAAAAGGAGAGAGTTGAATGTTTCACGAAATAGTAAACTGGATAGTCAGCACCGTAGGGGCTTTAGGTTACCCTGGAGTCATATTTCTCATGTTTTTGGAGTCGTCCTTTTTCCCCTTTCCCAGCGAGGTGGTAGTTCCTCCGGCGGGATATCTGGCCCATCAGGGACAGATGAACTTAGTCCTGGTGATTTTATCAGGAATACTAGGGAGCGTTTTAGGCGCTCTTTTCAACTACTGGATATCGGTAAAACTAGGAAGGCCTTTTTTTGAAAAGTACGGAAAGTACTTTCTGGTCTCCAGCGAAACGCTGGATAAATCGGAGCGTTTTTTCCTCCATCATGGCCACATAAGCACCTTTGTAGGAAGGCTCATTCCCGGACTTCGCCAGTACATATCCCTTCCAGCGGGAGTTGCCCGAATGCCTTTGATGGCCTTTTGTGCCTTCACAGCAGCAGGAGCGGGTATCTGGGTGATTATACTGGCTCTTGTCGGATACTGGCTGGGAAGCAACAGCGCTATAATGCTACAGTACATCCACCAGATAACCTTAGGCCTTCTGGCTCTCTGTGCCTTATTGGTGGCCTTTTACGTGTTCAGAATTAAAAAAAAGGGAAAGAGGAACATGGCCTAGGATCAGGCCATGTTCCTCAAAACGGAGAGAAGTAAAAACAGGTGGTTCTCCGGGCTTCTGGAAATAGCCCCCCCAAAATGCTCCACAACTTTCTTAGATCGGGTCAGATATGACTCATCCCCTGTGATAAGCCACAGGGATACCAGATTTCCGGCCATCACCGCCGCCCCAGAGGGAACCGATCCGTCCTGTCCCGAGGAATAGGGGAAGAGAATCCCCTCTCCTCCTTTGGAGTTTACCCTGTAGCTATCCTCCCATGAAAAAAGCTCTCTGGCTCGTCCCTCAAGGTCCAAGGAGGCGTCGAGCCATTTTTTATCCTCCGTGGAGCGATAAAGCTCTACGGTAGCCCAAGTCAGAAAAGCGTAATCCTCCAAGAAAGCGGGAACTCCATCGCAGTGCACTACACTACCCTCTAAAAAGATAGAACAAACCCTCTCAGCCATCCTAACGTAATTAGGTCTGTCCATCAACCTACCACATCTAGCCAAAGCGACTATAGCCAAAGCGTTCCAATCGGTAATAATCCTGTTATCCAGGGACGGAGCGGCTCTGTTCATCCGGGCAGAAGAGAGTATCTGACATCCCTTAGATAGGAGGTCCACAAGGTCTTCAGGATCCTCAAAACCCTCCATATCCGCCATTTTCTCTAAGGAGGATGGCATAGAGGGAATGGAGTCAGGACCATCGATGGCAAAACATCCTCTGAAAATCGGCCCATCGGAACCTAAGAGGCTATCGACCTCCTCTTTCGACCAAGAATAATATCCTTTCCTCTCTGGATCGAAAGGCCTTCCGACGAGAAATCCTCTCTCAGGATCGAAAAGGTCCATAGAGATGTAGGCTAGAGCCTCATCGGCAGCCCTCCAGTAGGACACCTTGCCGTACCTATCGAACCCCTCGGCGAAGGCTATGGCCATCATGGCCTGATCGGAGAGACGTTTTTCCAGCATGGGATTTGACCAGTCTCTGGATTTGGAGTAGGAGAAAAAGCCTCCCCCTAGATGATCCCTTATGGCCCTCTGGGACATGACATCCAAGGTCCTGGAGAAAATCGAATCCGATACCTGGCAATCAAAAACCCGGCTGTACTCGCCCAAAAACAGAAGCCTCGGTACCATAGGGGTTTTTGTGTCTTTCCCGAATCCTCCAAACTCTTGATCAAAATCCTGTTGAATTTTCGAGACAGCTTCTTTGAGGGCATCCTCTAAAGAGACATCTCCTCCAACCTCAGTAGCTTTTTTGACCCCCTCCATTATCTCCTCCGAAGCGCTTAACACCGACTGATTTCCAGTCAGCCAAAGCCATTTTATCCTGGGCAGACAATCGACCATGCCGGGGTTTGAGGGAGTCCCCTCCAATGGCATATATCTGGCGACGAAAAAGGGCTTGAGATCGGGAGTCAAAAAAAGGTTCAAAGGAAAGCCGCCCGAACCATTCATGACGCAGCTAGTTACTAAAGCTATCTCCCAGAGAAAGGGATACTCCTCTCTATCTATTTTTACGGATATAAAATCCTCGTTCAGAGCCTTTACAACATCTTGGCTCAAAAAAGAACACTCCTCCATCTCCAAAGACAGAGGTGACATATTGGAGCGGATGAAAAGATATAAAGGCTTATTCTCATCTTTAGCCCTTCTCAGGGCCTTCTCTCCCCATCGTTCCCACTTGATCTCCTCTAGGTCATGGGATTTCATCCAACATCTCTCCTCACCAATTCGATCAAAAAGCCCACACCGTCGAGGGTTCTCCAAGCCCCTGCATCTACCAGCTGGGAAGCTGAGAAGACTCCCGAAGTGACCCCTACACCTCTCATCCCGGCGGAACAGGCGGTCTTCATGTCTATATCGGTGTCCCCGACGTAGACGGTCTCGGCTAAATTTCCACCTAGATTTTCCATCGCCGCCAGGATCATATCGGGCTCAGGCTTAGGTCTATATTCCTTTCCCAGCCCCATAACGAGATCGAGATGATCAAAAAGCCCTACCGCCCTGACTACCGGCTCGGCGATCTGACGGTTCGTCGCCACACCTACTTTGATTCCTATGGATCGGAGCTTTTCCAACATCGGGAGGGTGTCGGGAAAGGGAACTATTCCCGCATACTCGGTCTCCCTAAATATCCTCCTATACTCCGCCAACCAGGCTTCATCGTAATCTCCCCAGAGCCTATGTAAGCCGGTCTCAAGGGGGATCCCTATGATGCCTAAAACCTGATCCTTCGTGACCGATGGAAGTCCCATTTTAGACGCCACGGCGTTCACGCAGTCGGTAATCCCCTGGCTGCTGTCCACCAAAGTCATATCAAAATCAAAAAGAACCACCTTTATCAACAAAACCACCTCTTCCCGTCTATAGTCAGCACCGATAAACTCGAAAAAGGAACCGGGATAATCCCCGGTTCCTTTTCATGATATGTAGAAACCTGATTGTATGTTACTCCTTATCGAGCCAGGGATAAAGGGGTTTAGCGGCACAGACCTCAAGTAATTCGGAACGAACCTGTTTAAGCACCGATTTATCCTCAGGGCTGGAGACGACCCTGTCTATCCACTCGGCTATCTTTACCATCTCGTCCTTTCCAAAACCTCTGGTCGTAACAGCTGGGGTACCAACCCTTATTCCGCTGGTGATGAAGGGACTTAAAGTCTCGAAGGGGACGGTGTTCTTGTTGACGGTTATACCGGCCTCGTCGAGGGCTATCTGAGCGGCTTTTCCTGTGACTCCCTTATTGGTGAGGTTAAGCAAAATCAGGTGGTTATCCGTTCCACCGGAGACAAGGTGAAAATCCCTCTTTACAAGCTCTTCCGCAAGGGTAGAGGCGTTTTCCACGACCTTTTTCTGATAATCCTTGAACTCGGGGCGAAGGGCCTCTCCAAAAGCCACGGCTTTAGCGGCTATGATATGCATCAGAGGGCCACCCTGCATTCCCGGGAAAATAGCGGAGTCGATTTTCTTGGCGTGCTCAGCGGTACACATTATCATACCACCTCTAGGACCTCTCAAAGTCTTGTGGGTCGTGGTGGTCAAAAAGTCGCAAAACGGAACGGGATTTTTGTGATATCCCGCAGCGACGAGACCGGCTATATGGGCTATATCGAACATCAGGTAAGCGCCGACCTCGTCGGCTATCTGGCGAAAAGCCTCGGCATCTATCTCTCTAGGATAGGCGCTCGCTCCGCAGACGATCATCTTTGGATTATGCTCTTTGGCCAGACGACGGACCTCGTCGAAATCTATGGTCTCAGTATCCTTAGACACGCCGTAGGGAATGACGTTATAGAGCTTACCGGAGAAGTTGACCGGCGATCCATGGGTAAGGTGTCCTCCGTGGCTCAAATTCATGGCGAGAATGGTATCTCCAGGCTCAAGGACGGAAAAGTACACACCCATGTTGGCCTGGCTTCCAGCGTGAGGCTGAACGTTGACGTGGTCGCAACCGAAGAGCTGTTTAGCCCTCTCTATGGCCAGATCCTCCGCCTTATCGACGACCTCACAGCCACCGTAATAGCGTTTATGGGGATAGCCCTCGGCATATTTGTTGGTGAGGACCGAACCTGCCGTAGCGAGCACCGCAGGGGAGACGAAATTCTCCGAGGCGATAAGCTCAACCTGCCGCTCCTGACGGTAGGCTTCCTCCAGGAGAATGGATGAAATCTCAGGATCGACCTGCTTCAACATGGCTGCAGCTTTTCCAAACATCATATACCCACCTTTCAAAATCATAGGCACCGAAAAGGTACCTTAAGAGAATCGAACCAACCTAAGGGTTATTATAACAAAAACTCCAATCCCATATAGGCCTAAAACATTGGCTTTTCCACCGGCGAACTATCAACAAAACCGAAGAGTCGGGCACAAAAGAATACAAAACGCCAGGAAACACGTTTTTATGGACAAAGCTAAAAACATGACCATGAAAAAACCAAGGTCTCTGGAACGTAAATAAACAAAAATGGTCGAAACACGATATCTCCACTAAAAAGAATACTCTCGTTTAGATTAACGACAAACACAGGAAGTAGCTCTGTGATATAGTACACAACAACACGTAGGATATCGGATACATAAAAAGATCCAAAAGGAGGGGTATAAATGGACCGAGAGAGCCTAAAAAGAGCCCTCTGCGACAGCATAGACAGTTGGGCAGAGAGGGCTATAGACCTTGCCATGGATATAGAGAGGGAGCCTGAACTAGGTTTTAAGGAACACAGGACATCGGAAAAAGTCTCCAGTTTCCTGGATTCCATAGGAATCGACTACGAGAGAGGTCTAGGGATAACAGGGGTGAAGGCATCGTTACGGAAGGGATGTGCAGGTCCGAATATCGCCCTGTTAGGTGAATTGGACGGAATAATATGCTCCGACAGCCCTAAGGCGGACCCAAAAACCGGAGCAACCCACACCTGCGGACACCACCTCCAGATAGGGACTCTGATGGCCGTCGCCGCGGGGTTCGCAGAGGCGAAGATAGAGGATCACCTGGGAGGCAACGTCACGTTTTTCGCTGTCCCTTCGGAGGAGTTTATCGAGATAGGCGAAAGGTCAAACATGAGGACCGAGGGCAAGATAAACTTTCTCGGCGGGAAACAGGAACTAATAAGGATAGGTGCCTTTAACGATATAGATATGGCAATGATGGTTCACGCATGGACGGACATGCCCGAGCCGTCGATAGGGATAGGGGAAACGGGAAACGGTTTTGTGGCAAAAACGGTCCGCTATACAGGGAAAGCCACCCACGCAGCAGCGGCTCCCCACGAGGGGATAAACGCCCTGAACGCGGCGGTACTGGGCATCAACGGAGTGCATGCCCTACGAGAGACCTTCTTAGACGACGATCACGTGAGGGTCCATTTCATCATCACTAAAGGAGGTGACACCGTCAACAGCGTTCCATCGGACGTCAGGCTAGAGGCATACGTACGGGGCAAAACCTTGACCAGCATCGACGATACCCACGGCAAGTTCGATCGGGCCATGAAAGCGGGAGGAGACTGTGTCGGGGCTATCACCGAGATCCACACCATACCGGGCTATCTCCCTCTCGCCTGTAACCCCAGGCTTAACGACGTCTTCGCCAGAAACGCCTCTATCCTCCTCGACGAATCGAGGATAACGAGGACAGGCCATTTCAACGCCTCCACCGACATGGGAGACGTCTGCCATATAATGCCTGCTATACACCCCTACACAGGCGGGGTCACAGGGGCCCTCCATTCAAAGGACTTCACCGTGGTAGACTATCGAGCAGCGGTGATAATCCCCGCTAAGATAATGGCCATGACTGTGGTGGATCTTCTGGCCGATGGAGCATTAGAGGGGAGGGATTTATTAAATAACTTCAAGCCACTCATGACAAAAGAGAGCTATCTCAGGACCTTAGGAGGGTATTTCTCCTGATTTAGGTGTAAAGGACGAGGAGGGACAAGCATGATCGATGGGATCAAGAACGTAAAAATTCACGTTATCGTATTGGCTTTAGTCATCGGGGCCGAATTTATAGGAATTCATTCTTTCAAGATAGGACCGGGAACCTTGGTGCTTCTGCCGATGCTCTACGCCTTAGCGGCAGGTGCCCTGATGGGACCTAAGTTCATCAAAGCGGTAAACCAAAAGGACATGGTGGACGCAGGCAGCCTGGTCGGAGTCACCCTAATGCTCCTGATGGCCAGATACGGGACGCTGGTGGGACCTAACCTCCCTGCCATAATCAAATCAGGACCAGCTCTGATTCTTCAGGAATTCGGAAACCTAGGGACTATTCTTCTGGGGATCCCTCTAGCGGTGATGATAGGGCTCAAGAGGGAATCTATAGGAGCGGCCCACTCGGTGGCCAGAGAGCCTAACGTGGCCCTTATAGGGGACATCTACGGTTTCGACGGACCGGAGGGACGGGGAGTCATGGGGGTTTACATCTGCGGAACCGTATTCGGGACGATCTTCTACGGCCTCATGGCCACCACCGCAGCGGCATATCTGCCCCTCAGCCCTAAGGCACTGGCGATGGCATCTGGGGTAGGAAGTGCCAGCATGATGACCGCTTCTGTGGGATCTCTCTCAGCGATGTTCCCCGATATAGCGGGAGAACTCCAGGCCCTTGGGGCGGCGAGCAACATGCTCTCTGGGTTGGACGGACTCTATATGTCCCTGTGGCTGGCTCTACCTATGTCCGAGTGGCTTTATAGAAAAACCTACCGTTTTAAGTATGGAATAGAGCCTGAGGCTCCTGTAAAAAAGGGAGGCAAATAGCATGAAATTCACCGAAGTCGTAGCGGTACTGATCATAGTCGCGGCTATGAGCCTGGTGGGCAACATGGTGGGATCGGGAAACGGCATAGTAGAGTCCCTTCCTGGTATGGTCTTTCTAGTTGGCCTGTGTGTCGCCGGCATAGCTTTAGGTAAGGTAATACCGGGCAACATCCCAAGCGTGGCGTGGATAGTTCTGATAGGCTGTATTCTCACCTATCCCACATTCCCCGGTGCGGAGGTATTCAGCGGATGGGTTAAAAAAGTTAACTTTCTAGCTCTCACGACTCCCATACTGGCCTACGCAGGACTGGCCCTCGGCAAGGACCTCGACCTGCTCAAAAAGACCGGATGGAGGATCGTCGTCGTATCCATAGTGGTCTTCGTCGGAACCTACGTGTGTTCCGCCCTGATAGCTCAAGGTGTCCTTGGACTTACCGGACAACTGTAACCGATAAACGAGGAGGCCCTGGACGATACGTCGCCCAGGGCCTCCTCGTTTTACCTCACAAACCCCTCCAGTTCGTCCAGCTTTTCCTCAAATAGACGTAGCATCGAATGGAGGGACGCCGATTCCTCCATATCCACCCCGGCGGCTCGAAGGAGATCGATAGGATACATAGAGCTGCCGCCTGAGAGAAACCCTATGTAATCCTGCACAGCCCTATCCCCTTCTTTCAATATCCTATCCGCCAGAACCGTCGCCGCAGAATAGCCGGTGGCGTACTGGTATACGTAGAAAGCGCTGTAAAAATGGGGTATCCTTGCCCATTCGACCTCTATATCCCCATCTACCACGACCTCCGGGCCATAGTACTTCCTATTCAGATCCCCCCACAGAGAGCTCAAAGACTGAGGAGTCAGTGGCTCCTGAGACTCCACCGCTCGGTGGGTCTCCAGCTCAAATTGGGCGAACATGGCCTGCCGAAACACGGTGGTCCTGACCTGCTCTAAGTAGTAGTTTAAGAGGAAGGGCCGCTCATTCTCCCGTTCCTTCAGGAGATGCTCCATCAGTAGAACCTCGTTGGTGGTGGAAGCCACCTCCGCCACGAAAATAGAGTAATCCCCGTAGACCGGCGGCTGTCCTTTATGGGAGTGCCAGGAGTGAAGGGAGTGTCCCATCTCGTGAGCCAAGGTAAAAACGTCCCTCAAGGTACCGTTGTAGTTGAGCAGGACAAAAGGGTTTGTGCCATAACTACCCCAGGAGTAGGCCCCCTTTCTCTTTCCCTGATTCTCGTATACGTCTATCCATCTATCCTCCAGCCCCTGAGAGAGGACTGACAGGTATTTCTCTCCCAGAGGGGTCAGTCCCGCCTTGACGGTCGACTTGGCCTCCTCCCAGGGGATATCTACCTCCGGCTCGTCGAAAATTGGGACGTAGAGGTCGTACATATGGAGCTCCTCAAGACCTAGAGCCCTTTTCCTAAGGGACATATAGCGATGAAGAAGGGGAAGGCCCTTCTCAACGGTTTTCAATAGATTCTCGTAAACCGATACCGGTATTCTGTTTCCGTCCAAAGCGGCATCCAGGCTGGAGTCGTAGCGATGAACCCGGGCGGAGAAGGCGTCCTCCTTGACGCTGGCACCGTAGGACGCCGCCAGAGTGTTTTTAAACGACCCGTAGGTTCTGTGAATCCCCTCAAAGGCGTTCTTTCTGACCTCCCTATCCTTGGACCTGATCAGACGATAATACCTTTCCTCCGAGAGCTCGACTTCCTCTCCCCTATCGTCCTTTATCCTCGGGAAAACCATATCCCCGTTTGTGAGCATGGAAAAAATATGCTCAGGAGCCTGGGCTACCTCGCCCATACCGGCCAGAAGCTCCTCTTCTCTGGCCGATAGGACATGGGGCTTCCTCCTCAGAATATCCTCCAGATGGAAACGATAAACCTCAAGGAGGGGCTCCTGCTCCAGGAAGGACCACACTTTATCCTCGTCGATAGCCAGGATTTCGGGGACGATAAAGGACATAGCGGTGGATACCTGAACGCTGAGGGCCATAGCCCTGTCCGCCATAGCCTTAGAGTCCTCGTCCCCTACGTCCTGATGGCTCTTCATCGTGGCGTAGACGAACACCTTGCCTAACTCCACCCCGAGATCATCGACCAGGGAAAGACAGCTCAAGAGCTCTGAGGCGCCTTTCCCCAGCTTTCCCTGAAACTCCTGGAGCTGGGCCCCTTTTTCAAGGACCTCGTCGAAAGCACTCTGCCAACAGTCCTCAGATTCATATATAGTCGAAAGGTCCCATCTATAGGCTTGATCTATCTCGTCCCTTTTCGGGAGAGCTCCCTTATTGCTCATAAAAACATCTCCTTATCGATTAATTTAGACCTACTATATCCAAAATCTCCGGCTCTCCGCCTTTTTTATCGAAATGGACGATCCTGCCACTTCCCAGGTCGGCGACGTAAAACCTGTCTCCTCTTACGGCAACGTCGGATGGACAGAAAAGTCTCTGCCATTTTTTTGAGCCGTAGAGGGTAAAAGCCTGACGATTGGAGAGATCTATTCCCCTTATTCTGTCGTTGTAGCTATCGGCGACATAGAGAATCCCTTCGTTTATGCACAACCCCATAGGTCTCTGGAAAAGGGCCTTAGATCCTATTCCATCCCTACAGCCGTATAGAAAAGGGCCCTCCCCGACCAAAGTACGAACCATACCTGATGCGGTGTCGATCCATCTTATCGAATTGGAGTAGCTATCGGAGATAAAAAGCACCCTTCCGTCGGATATGATAGCCTCAGGAGAACCTAAAGTCGCCAGACTCGGTGGACCGTCGTCCATACCTGGACGGCCGGTGCCGGCAAAAGGGCTGGCTCCTCCTCCCGATAGAGACTGGACCCATATCTGATGGGTCCCCGCTGAGGCGACGTAAAGAAGGCCATCCTTACAGACACCGCCTTTAGGGCAACCGAAAGACCTCGGTCCCGCTAACAACGCAGGATTACCGTTACCGGAGAAAGTCCCCAACTCTTTGCCCTTGAGGTCGATAATCCTGACCTTTCTCCCCCGCCTATCGAATATAAACACCCTGTCCTGAGAACAGTAAAAGCCCGTAACATCGGATAAAGTGGGCCTTCCCAAGCCGATAGATCTCTCGATGGAGGCGGAGAGCCCGTCCTGGGATAAGTTCAAGAAAATCAATCGATTAGATTTTCCGTCAAGGATAACCAGTCTCTCACCAAAGAGAGCGAGCCTTACGGGAAGCATATTTAGCTCAGTCCCTTTGAACCTCTGCTGTTCTGAAGGCTTGATATCCCCTACGACTCTAGCCGTTCTCTGCATCGTCTTTATCACCGGGCGAAGTATCTCAGGAGGGATAACCCCCTCTTTAGCCCATGCAAGATATCCTTTAGGATCGACTACCACCGTTGCAGGCCAGCCGTTTATCAGGTAGGATTTTCTTATCGACTTAGAGGAATCGTCGTAAACAGGAAAATCCACACCGGAACACTCCAGCAAGGCGGTCATACGCCTGATATCCCTCTCAGCAGGAAACCTAGGACAGTGAACGCCGACCAGGTCTACGTCCTCCTTGAACTCTTCCCTGAGGGATATAACCGTATCGACCATAGAGAGGTCATCGTCTCTGGCTCCGTTGAAAAAGAGGACTATGGTTATTCGGCCCTCTCTAGGGTAACCGGAATCCCCTCCCAGGGAAAGCCCGGGCATCGATGGAGCAGGAGCTGCTCCTCCGTATATAGTTACCATCTCAAAACCTCCTAAGCTTTTCACCGAGAGAATTATACCCTCTATATCGTGGTATACCTACCGAATGCCGAAGATGTATCGTGTATAAAGTATAATATCCGTTTGACACACCTCTTTATCCTAGGATATAGTAATGGAAGTACCTTATAAAGGCAGTGGGGAAAGGATTTACACACAGAACTAAGGAGGGAAAAATATGAGTAAGAAAATCGCATTGTTTTTGGCTTTAGCAATGGCAACCATGGTCGCAGGATCGGCTATGGCGGAGGACCCGGCACAGCTTCGTTTTATGGCGGGACCTCCAGGGGGAAACTGGTTTGCACTGGGTGGCTCCCTGTCTGATATGTGGACCAAAAACGGACTTCCTACGACCAGCGGAACAGGCGGAGGGGTGTCCAACATAGTCAACGCCGACAACGGCAAGGGAGATATGGGATTCTCCGTCACATCCATGGTCGGAGCAGCGGTAAAAGGCGGCGACGCCCCCTTTAAGGACGCGCACTCAAACGTGTCTGTTCTGGCTAACCTTTACACCCAGTACACCTACTTCATAGTCAGAAAGGATTTTGCCGAGAAAAACGACATAAAGACCCTCGGCGACATCGTGGAGAAAAAACTCCCCGTCCGTTTTGCGACCCTGAAGCCAGGCACTTCCTCGGAGTTCGTGATCCGCAACCTCTTCAAGGTAGGCTATGGCGTCGATTACCGTAAGGCCATAACCGAGTGGGGCGGAAAGGTCGAGTTCTCCTCCTACTCCGACGGATCGAACCTCCTGGCGGACAACCACATCGATTGCTTTGCCTTCTCCGTGGGCAAGATAGCTTCCATCGTCATGCAGATAGAGAGCCAGACCGATATACTCATACTTCCGGTGGACGAAAAGGCCAGACAGGCAATGACCGACGCCTTCGGCACGGTGACCTTCAACGTAGAGCCCGGCGTCTACAAGTCGGTGACCGAGCCGGTTCCGACCATAGGGGACTACACCTGCATCGTCATCAGAAACGATATCTCCGACGAGCTAGCGTACAAACTTTCCGAGCTCGTTTGGAACAACAAAGAGACCCTGGCAAAAGGGGTTAAGGACATGGAGGAGCTGAATCCCGTCGAGGCCGTTCCCTCCGCGGTACCTGCCCATCCTGGCGCAGCAAAGTTCTGGAAGAGCGTCCAGTAGTCAGCGATATCCTACCGCAAAAAAATGCGGGTGACCTGAGTCGCCCGCATTCTCTGTTTTTACTCGAAAAGGAGTAGATGCTAAATATGAGAAAATTACAGGGACTTACGGCAAAGGCGTTTTATCTCTACGTCCTTGCGATGGGCTTTTTTCACCTATACACCGCCCTGTTCGGCACATTTGAGGCCTACCTTCAAAGGGCGATCCACCTCACGTGGGTTCTCCCTATGGCCTTTATACTCTATCCCATAGGGGGCAAAAAAGAGGGCCAGGAGATAGCCGACAGCACCATACCCTGGTACGACTGGGCTCTCGCAGCAGCGTCGCTAGCACCGGGACTGTATATCATGATGAACTACACCGATATTACGTACAGAATGGCTCAGGTAGACCCGGTAACCACGGCACAGCTCATACTGGGATCCCTACTGACGGTGCTTCTCATAGAGGCTACCAGAAGGGTTGTAGGCCTTCCTCTCGCCATAATAGCCGCCTTCTTCACCGCCTATATGTACCTAGGACACTATATGCCCGGCATAATGAAGGGGCTATCATTCTCCTTCCATGAGGTAATAGAGCAGATATACCTCATAGACGAGGGGATCTTCTCTATCCCCCTAGGGGTCTCGGCCACCTTCGTCATGATATTCCTGATCTTCGGGGGATTTTTGGAGAAAAGCGGCGTGGGAGCATATTTTATGGAGTTCGCCCAGGCGTTCACCGGAACCTCTCCCGGCGGCCCAGCTAAGATAGCGGTGGTCAGCTCCGCCCTGTTCGGGTCCATATCGGGGGCGGCGGTGGCCAACGTCTACGGAACGGGGACATTCACCATACCTCTAATGAAGAGGATAGGTTACCCACCGTTCTTCGCCGCGGCGGTGGAGGCGGTCGCCAGCACAGGAGGACAGATAATGCCTCCCATCATGGGAGCCGGTGCCTTCATAATGGCATCCTTCCTGGGGGTTCAGTTTAAGGTAATCATGGTCGCAGCGATTCTCCCCGCTGTTCTGTACTACGCGGCGGTTCTGCTCATGGTCCACCTTGGGGCTCTGAAGAACAACTTAAAAGGGCTCTCACCTGAGGAGCTTCCGGACAAAAAGACTGTCATAAAGAAGCTTTACATGATGTCGCCGATAGTGGTGCTCATATACCTCCTTCTGTCGGGCTACACCCCCATGCTGGCGGCGGTAATAGGCATATTGGCGGCCTGGGTGGTTTCCCTCCCGGAGAAAGCCAACAGAATGGGACCGAAAGCCATTCTGGACGCTATCTACACCGGTGCGAAAAATATCCCTGTGGTTTGTATCGCCTGTGCCGCCGCAGGGTTAGTCGTCGGATCGGTCTCCTTGACGGGAATAGGGTTTAAGTTCGTAGGACTGGTGTTCTCCGTGGCCAGCGACGCTCCCTTTATGGCCCTGGTCATGATAGCTATGGTATCGTTGGTCCTGGGGATGGGATTGCCGACTACCAGCGCCTACATACTGGGAGCAGCTCTCGGGGTTCCTGCCCTGGCTAAGCTGGGATTCCCCCCGATAGCGGCCCATATGTTCGTCTTTTACTTCGCCATAGTGTCCAACATAACCCCGCCTGTGGCTCTAGCGGCCTACGCCGCAAGCTCTATAGCCGACGCAAATCCCAACAAAACGGGATTTCAAGCGATGAAACTGGGGATACTGGCCTTCATAATCCCCTTCGCCTTCAGCTACGATCAGGGATTGTTGCTGTCCTCCGGGACAACCCAGAACCTCATAGCTATAGCTGGAGGGGTCGGGTCCCTCTTCGCGATGGGACACTCTATGTTAGGCTACACTAACAGAATAATTCAGCAGTGGCAGAGAGGGATATTCCTGATCGCAGGAATACTCTGCATATGGCCGATCGCCTGGGTAAAGCTGACAGGGATCGCCGTGACCTTGGCCTGCAGTTTTATCTGGAGAGACAAAAAGAGCTGATGAGAGACGAAAAGCCCCCAATCCCTGTCAGGGATTGGGGGCTTTATCCAATGTGATCGAATTACCTCAAAGAGATAGTCTAAGAAAAAAAGACTATAAAGCCGATAATAGGACATATTCGTATGTCAGGTCAAATAACAAAGCACAGAAAAACTTGCCTGACCATCCCTGACGTATATAATAAGGGCCATAAAGATCAACAAAGATCAGACTCACGGAGGTGGAGGAAATGAGAAGATTTTTAGTTCCAACAAGGTCAGGCAGAGGCACTATGGATCCTTTTTCCTTCATGGACAACGCCATGAGGGCAATGTTCCAGGAGTTTAGCGACTCGACCCAGGACAACAACAGGCCGATGGTCCCGTCTATGGACGTATACAGAAAGGACGGGATTTTTACCCTTGTGATGGATCTTCCTGGAGTGGACAAAAACGACATCGACCTAAAGGTCTACAGGGACAGGGTCGAGGTCAAGGCCCAAAGGAGCGCCCAGGAATGCCTGAAGGAAGAGGACTGCGCCCACAGCGAGAGGTTCTACGGCTCCATATCAAGGACCGTGTCCTTCCCTACAGAGGTGGACTGCGACTCGGTCCAGGCCAGCTACGTAGACGGGGTCCTCAAGGTTCAGGTGAAGGAGCTCCAGGCCGGAGGAGAGGGCAAAGCCATAGCTATCTCCGACGGATCACAAGCTTAACGTACAGGGCAGAGGGTATCCCTCTGCCCTGTACGTTTATCTCACCACGTTTTGAGGCTTGCCGTCCATCCAGAGCCTGACGTTGTCGATGGCGATCACGGCCCTACTCTGGAGTGCCTCGGGGGTCGCGAAGGCGACGTGAGGTGTTAAGACGCAGTTAGGGGCATCCAGGAGAGGATATCCTTCCAGAAGCGGCGGCTCCATATCGAAGACGTCTATCCCTGCCCCTGCTATTGACCCTGACTTCAGGGCATCCGCAAGGGCCTTGTTGTCCACGATAGGCCCTCGGGCGGTGTTTATGAGGAAGGACGACCGCTTCATGGACGAGATCATATCCCGATCTATAAGCCCGGCGGTCTCCCCGTTACAGGGGAGGTGGAGGGAGATCAGGTCACATGAGGACATCAGGTCCTTCAGGGATAAATAGGGGATTCCCATGGACAGTACCTCGTCCCTTTGGGATCTGCTGTAGGCCACCACGTTGCACCCTAGGGCCTTAAAGACGGCGGCGACCTTCACCCCGATAGCCCCAGTCCCGACTATTCCGACGGTCTTCCCCGCCAGCTGGTTGCCTATAAGGCCGTCCTTGGTCTTTCCTGCCCTGACCGCGCCGTCGCAGGGAACGATCTTTCTGACCACAGCCAAAGACAGACCGAGAGCTAGCTCCACGACCGAATCGGTAGAGTAACCGGCGCAGTTGGAGACAGTGATCCTCTTGGAGAGGCATGATTCCATGTCGACGTGATCGTAACCGGTAAAGGCAACGGAGATCATCTTAAGTCTGTCGCAGGAGGATATAACCTGACCGCCTAGAGGCATGTTTGCTATAATCGCCACGTCAGCTCCAGCCAGCCTTTTCACGTTTTCTTTCACATCGTCCGACCTACAATAGGCCTCGAAGGAGTGCCCTTGGCTCAAAAGAGGGGCAACGAGGCCGTCAAGATATCCCCGCGCCACCCCAAGGGATTCCAGCAGGACTATCCTCATCCCTCGTAGACCTTCCCTTTCTCCTGACCTGACATGACCCTGAGGGCTCCCTGTGAGAGTGCCCAAAGCTCGTCCTCTCCCGGGTATACCATCACTGGTCCTATGAAGGAGATGTATTTCGTTATCTCCTGTACGAACTGCTCAGAGTAGGCCAAGCCACCGGTCAGAATGACTCCGTCCACCTTACCCTCAAGAGCGACCGATCTTGAGCCTATCTCCTTGGCGATCTGGTAGGCCATAGAGCGGAAGACTAAATCGGCGTGTTGATCGCCGGACTCCCTACGCCGGACGACCTCCCTGAGGTCGTTGGTCCCAAGATGGGCGACCAAGCCCCCTTTGCCGCTGAGCTTCTTTTTCATCTCCCCAAGGGTCACGGAACCGCTGAAACATAGCTTGGACAGGCCACCGGACGGCAGTGTTCCAGCCCTCTCCGGCGAGAAGGGTCCGTCACCGTCAAGGGCGTTGTTCACGTCTATCACCCTGCCATTGAGGTGTGCCCCCACGGAAATACCGCCTCCCATATGAGCCACCACAAGAGAAAGTTCCTCGTAGCTTTTTCCCAGATCCGACGCCACCTTCCTGGCAATGGCTTTTTGATTAAGAGCGTGAAAAATGGAACGTCTCTCTATCTCAGGAAGCCCCGATAGCCGCGCCTCGTCCATCAGTTCGTCGACCACCACCGGATCGACTATAAAGGCGTTGTCCGGCCGACCCGCCTCCTTAGCCAACCTAAGGGCAAGAGGCCCCCCCAGGTTGCTGGCGTGAGATCCGTATTTTGCGGAGGTAAGGTCGTCCATCATGGCCTGGTTGACCCGATAGGTTCCACCAGGGATGGGACGCAGGAGCCCTCCTCTTCCAACAACACAGTCCAGATCCTTCACGTTGAGGCCCTTTTCCTCAAGGACCTTTTTTATCTCGTTGAGTCTAAAATCCTCCTGCTCCGCGATCGACGAGAAGCCTCCGATAACGTCGGTATCGTACCTCTGAGTATCCTCCCAAAGCTGCTTATCGTCCTGAAACAGACCTATTTTGGTGCTGGTAGAGCCGGGGTTTATGGCTAGCAACAACATAAAAAAGCCACCTCCTGTTTTAAAAAAAGGGCCGCATTTCACATGCGGCCCTAAAAACTACTTTCCGAAGTCGGCGTGAACAACCGCCGCAGCGATGGACATAAGCTTCGCTCTGGGGGAGTCGGCGCGGCTGGTGAGTATTATAGGAGCGGAGGCTCCAAGGATCATCCCGGCTGTCTCGTTCTCGGAGAAGTAGACTATGGCCTTGGCAAGCATGTTGCCCGCGTCTATGTTGGGGACCAAGAAGACGTCGGCCTTGCCTGCTACGGGAGAGGTTATCCCCTTGGTCTTGGCGGACTCCTCGCTCACGGCGTTGTCCAGGGCAAAGGGACCGTCGACTATGCAATTGGTGATCTGGCCACGGGCGTTCATCTGGGCGAGAGCAGCTGCATCGAGCGTGGCTGGCATATCCGGATTGACCACCTCTACAGCGGCCAGAACCGCCACCTTGGGACACTCAACCCCGAATGCCCTGGCTAGGTTTACGGTGTTCTGGACGATCTGAGCCTTGGCGTTGAGATCTGGGTACATGTTGAAAGCGGCGTCGGCTATGAAGAATATCCTGTCGAAACCCTTAACCTGGTGGAAGTAGCAGTGGGAGATGGTGTTCTTGCCCTTACGGAGGCCAACCTCTTTGTTCAGCATTCCACGAAGGAAGTTATTGGTGTGAATCTGCCCTTTCATGTAGACGTCCGCCTTGCCTGAGGAGACAAGCTTGACCGATTCAAGGGCTATCTCCGGCTCACTGGAGACGTCTATTATCTCGTAGTTGGAGACGTCGACGCCGGCCTTCTCCGCCGCAGCCTTTATGGCCTTCTCGTCACCGACCAGATAGAAATCGGCGATCCCGGCGGACCTGGCATCTTCAAGGGCAGTGAGAAGCCCTGGGTCATCGGCCTTGGCCACGCTTATCTTCTTCTTGCCCTTCTCCGCACCGATCTTCTTTGCGTAATCCAGTAAAGCACTCAACGAACGAAGCTGTTCCATAGGAAAAAGACCTCCCTGAGATTTAGTTTGCTACGAAAGCCCTGAGGGATTATAGAGAATCATCCCGCTACAGGACCAACATACATTATACATCTATAGCGATATATGGCTAGGATATCGCTGCACCTAATGCGATAGATAGCAGTTTTGTGTCCATCGAATCGAAACGACTGGTCATTACGATAGGTTTTCTGGCACCTAGGATAACCCCTGCGGTCCTGCAACCGGCGAGGAACATGGCGGTCTTTCCTACCATATTTCCCGACTCTATATCCGGCACCATTAACAGATCGGCGTTTCCCGCTACCGGGGACTTGATTCCCTTTATAGCGGCGGCCTCTGGACTGACGGCGTTATCCAGAGCGAGGGGGCCATCGACAAGGCAACCAGTGATCTGACCTCTGGAGGCCATCTGGGTCAGAGCAGCGGCGTCCAAAGTCGCAGGCATATCGGGATTAACCGCCTCTACCGCCGCCAGAACCGCCACTTTAGGCTCATCTACACCTAGATTGTGGTAACATCCAACGGCGTTCTGTATTATCTGAGCCTTAGCGTTGAGATCGGGGTACATATTCATTCCACCGTCGGTAACGCCTAGAACCCTTCCTAGAGGACCTATCTCGACCAGAACCAGGTGAGACAGAAGAGAGCCTGACCTCAGTCCCCAATCTTTGTTAAGGACCGCTTTAAGCAGTACAGCAGTCTTGACCAACCCCTTCATGAGGAGGTCCGCATCGCCGGAGGAGACCATCTTAACGGTCTTTTCGGTTGCCGAATAATCGTCCCTTTCGTCGATTAAGGAGATTCCGTTCAGGGATAATCCCATCTCGGAGGCCTTATCCCTTATCTTATCCTCCTGGCCGATAAGAATCGCATCTACTATACCTACTTTATGGGCCTCACAGACCGCACCTAAGGTATCCTCTCCGTAAGGACAGGCGACAGCTATCCGCTTCAAGCCTTTTTCGACGCTTTTACCCATTAAAAAATCTAGATTTTCCAATTGAATCACAGATCTCCTTTCACCGTATCAGAATATGATTTAGCCTCTTCCTCTCCGGTCAACACACGGATAGCCCCTTCGGCGAGAGCTCTCATCTCACCCTCTCCGGGATAGATCAGACAGGGAGCTATCCACTGAACCTTTTTCTGAACCGATGCCACAAAATCGCTATCGTGGGAGATACCTCCGGTAAACAGGATCGCCTTGACATCACCGGCCATAGCGGCGGCCATAGAACCTATTGCACAGCCAACCTGATAGGACATGGAGTTTCTGACCAAAGAGGCCTTTTCATCGCCCTCCGAGGCCCTCTTAGCCACCTCTCTCATGTCACTAGTTCCCAGATAGGCCATTACGCCCCCTTTACCTGCAAGCCTTTTCTTGAGGTCACCTAGAGAGATAGTTCCGCTGAAGCAGAGGGATACCAGATCCCCTGCAGGGAGGGTTCCAGCCCTTTCGGGAGCAAAGGGTCCATACTCGTTGCCGCTATAAAAATCCGACAACCTGCCCTTACGGTGGGCACAGACCGTCATCCCTCCGCCGAGATGGACGACGACAAAGTTATGCTCCCTCCAGTCCACCAAAAGCTCCGACGCCGCTTTGCGGACCGTAGCTTTGACGTTAAGAGCGTGGTTGAGAGACACTTTAGGCAGCTCAGGAAGGCCGGTCAACCTAGCGACGTCGTCCAGCTCGTCCACCGAGACAGGGTCGACTATCAAGGCGGGGATTCCCCGAGGGCTGGCTATAGCGTCCGCTAAAATTCCACCTAGGTTGGAGGCGTGATCCCATGGCTTGCCGCTTCTGAGCCGCTGAAGCAGAACCTCGTCGACTTTGTAGGTACCGCCAGGGATAGGATCTACGATCCCTCCCCTGCCGACGACCCCGGTCAGATCGTCCATCGAGTGCCCTTTTGTCTTAAGTGCGTCTTCGATAGTGTCCATCCTGAATCGATACTGGTCGGCGGTTCCATGAAAAGAGGAAAGCACCTCAGGATCATGGGACACCGTCTCGGTCCATCTCTCCTCCAGATCGGAATACCAGGATATCTTGGTACTTGTTGAGCCGGGGTTTATAACCAACAGTTCGTGGGCCATATTATCGCCTCGCCTTCTATTTTATTTAATTAAAACGAGAATCACTATCTGATCCGTCCGCCATAGCCAATATCTCCGCCTCAAGCCTGTCCATTTCGTCAACCTGATCCTGCTCTAGAGCGTTTCTGACCTCCTCTCTCATTATGGCGCCTAAGGCCTTTCTGTCTTTATACTGTCCTGCGGAAACGTCGGTCCAGCTTATCTTTTTCTTTCCCTCGTAAAGGTCGAAATCGGCGAACCTTTCCTCTCCCTCGACATACTCCAATCCCATCAGGGCCTTTTTGACCACCTTAGGGTCGAAGCAGGAGAAAAACCTCAGGCAGTAGACCGAAACAGGCATAAGAATATGGGCATAATCCTTTCCCCATCCTTCTCCCATTATAAGCCCTAATTCAAGGTCATCTATGGCCTTGGTTAAACGTTCCACGTGAAGAGGATAACGACCGTAGGCATCGTATATCCTGATCTCAAGCTGTCGCCACTCCGCTTTGTTCATGCTCAGGTTAAACAGATAGAGGGCTCTCCGTCGAAGCCTTGCCCGTAAAGCCTCGTGAGGCATGGTCACTAAAACCACGTCTTTTTTCATATCTCCCATGACCAGAGGCCTCGCCAGAGATTTTTCGGTGAAACAGATAATGACGCCTTGATCGGAATCCCAGTCCCAAACCCGATCCAAGGTGGACACCTCCCCGCCAAAGTCCTCGGCGATCTCCCCCATCACTGTCTCGTAATCTCCTAGAGACCGGAAGATTATGCTCCTTGGCATCCGTCTCACCGATCTGACCATCCCACAAACTCCATCGGTAAGCATGGACGCGAGGATAACGTCGGGAAAGCTGTCTATGGCGACGTACACCTCTTTACCTGGATCTCCTACTACCAGTACGGTGCTATCCTCCCCTATACCGTCAAGGATCCTCTCCTTAGGTGACTCGGAAACAGGAAAATGCTCCTTGAGCCAGTTCAAAATAGCCCGGTCATCTCCCTCCATCCTTACTACTCTGGGACCACTTCTGATTATGGAAAGCAAGATGATACCTCCTTTGCCACAATTAAAGCCCGATACGCCTTTTCATCTGACGCTGATCGTCGATATACCTCGGATAAGGTATTTCATACACCTCTCCGGTCTTAAGGGAAAAAAGATTGACGTTCTTTATGCCGTTTAGGCCAAAGGGATCCCCTTCCAGAGAGGATAGATCGTGGCCGAAAAGACCTATCACGTCCTTAGACCCGGAGATGAGACTTGAATAGTGACTTGCCTTAAAGGACCAACCATAGACGGAAAACCCGCCTACCTTATCTATTATATGACAATGGGGGAAAAATTCCTCAACCGTATCGGAATCATCGTGATTACCTAGGGAGATAACGACCTGAAAATCCCCTTTTCTAGAGCCTCTGTCAAGAATCGCCGATAGCCTAGGTATTCTGTCTCGGTAGGTGTTTATCAGGCTGGGATAGAGCCCTAACTTCACCTGATCCACCAGATCCCCTGTATGGACAACCCATAAAGGGCGGACTTTAGATATGATTCGGTTTAGATCGGGGAAAAAAGACGAAGGGGTATCCGATACGTGAAGAAGGAACTCCCCGGGCCTGCCGATCAACTCCTCGGGGATGTAGACCGCACCGAAGGCCCTAAAGGCCCCTGCTATGAATCGCTTCAAATGTATCTCCCCTCTCAACTTTCGCTACAGCCCCACAGACCATCATCTTAACGCAATAGACAGAATAGAGACAACCCCTTACGTGAAAAATAAATCCAAACATATTCCTTGACATAACCGTGAATGGCAGGGATAATACTTCACCATGCGTCGAAATAGTAGAAACGTCGTTGCCGTCGATGGTAGGGCGAGGACGTTTCGCATCGACCACCGAGGAGGAACGATATGAATAACATCGCAACAAAAACATTTAGTCAGTACGGATTGAGAACCGAGCTTCTTGAGGCTCTTTCAAACAAGGGATTCGAGGCTCCTATGCCGGTTCAAGAACAGGTAATGGAATCATCGTCTAGAGAAGGCGACCTGGTCGTCCAGGCCAGGACAGGCAGCGGGAAGACTCTAGGTTTTCTTCTACCTCTGCTCAACGAACTTCCCCACGAGGCAAGCTCCCCCCGAATACTTGTACTATCCCCCACTAGAGAACTAGCACAACAGATAGCAGGCGAGGCCGAGTGGCTGGGCAGAAGAATGGGCCTTACCACCGCATCTTTGGTAGGTGGCATGGATATGGAGCGTCAGATAGGACAGCTCCGCAGAGGCGCTGCCTTGGTGGTCGGAACTCCTGGAAGGACCATGGACCACATCCGCAGAAAAACCCTCAAGACCCAGGACATACAGACCATCGTCCTTGACGAGGGAGATACCATGCTGGACATGGGCTTCAGGGAGGAGATAGAGTCCATCCTGAGCTCCCTTGTATCCAGAAAGAGAACCTGGCTTTTCTCCGCCACCATGCCCGACGAGGTAGCCTCTCTAACCAGAAGGTACCTTACCTCTCCTGAGTGGATAACCCTGTGTCACGATGAGGATCAGCACGAGGATATAACCCACAAGGTATACATGGTCCCCTCTGGCAAGAGGCTTGAGGGACTGGTAAACGTCCTCCTGTGGGAGAACCCCGAGATGGGACTCATCTTCTGTCACACCAAGGCAGGCACGGTGGAAACCATGGAAAGGCTTCAGGAGGAGGGCTTTTCCGCCTCCGCCCTTCACGGAGACATGAGCCAGCTTGAGAGAAACAGCGTCATGAACGCCTTCAGACAGGGTAGAATCCCCCTTCTCGTAGCCACCAACGTAGCGGCTAGAGGGCTGGACGTCCAGGGCGTATCTCACGTCATACAGATAGGGCTCCCTGACAACCTGGAGACCTTCGTTCATAGAAGCGGCAGAACCGGAAGAGCAGGTCAGGAGGGACAGAACGTCCTAATCCTAACCCCGAGAGAGAAAGGCCGTTTTAAGGCCATGCTCAGGGCCTCCTCTATGGATCTAAACTGGGTGAACGTGCCTGACATGGCCGCTATCGCCAAAGTACAGAGGGGCCTCCGTGAAGGAGCTCTTATGGACGCTACCAACCCGAGCGAAGACTCCATAATGTGGGCAGAGGAGCTTATGGCCATGCTGGATCCCAAGGACCTGGTCGCAAGGCTTCTGGATCATCACATAAAGGGACTTCCTAACGGATACGACCTAAGCAAAGACCTAATGAACGAGATGAACAACAGAAAAACCCTCTCATCCAGAACCGGTGGAGTGGACAGATCTGGCCGTACCCGTAGAGACGGTCCGTCCAGCGGGAGCAGGCTCCCCTTCAAAGGCAGGGCCAAATCCATCAAGCTGTGTAAGGGAAGAAACGACGGAGACTGGTCCGTAGGCCGCATATTGGCCACCCTTTGCCAGGCCCTTGAGGTCGATAGAAGCGAGGTCGGAAACATCCGCATGAGGGATACCCATACGGAGGTAGAGCTTGGCCCCACCGCGTCGGACAAAATAAACGGAAGCGGCGTCTCTAAGCTGAAGAAGTGGGGACTTATGGACGGAGAAATCGTCGAGGACAGATCGAGCAGAAGACCTCCTCAGCCTATGAGGGGCAGAAGAAGATAAAAATCATATAGACCGTCAAAAAAGGGCCTGCGAGCGATCGCAGGCCCTTTTTTGACGGTCCTTTGACCCTGTTGCCCTATACTCCTTCGCAAAGACACAGCGAGGGGGAAATAGGATGAACATACAGCTTACCGTTAACGGACAGGGCCGGACCGTGGAGATCTCTTCTGAGATGAGGCTACTGGACCTCCTCCGGGACGTTCTAGGCCTGACCAGCGTAAAAGAGGGCTGCTCCGAAGGGGAGTGTGGAGCCTGCACCGTCGTCATGGACGGCAAGGCGGTGACGTCCTGCACGGTGATGGCCTTTCAAGCGGAGGGGTCGGACATACTCACCACCGAAGGCCTGGCAAGGATGGGAGAGCTGGACAGAATCCAGCAGGCCTTTATCGACAACGACGCCGTTCAGTGCGGATTCTGCACCCCTGGAATGATCATGTCGACGAAAGCCCTGCTGATGCATAAAGAGAACCCTACCGAAGAAGAAGCACGTAGGGCCCTGGAGGGCAACATCTGTCGCTGCACCGGATACATACCTATCGTAAAAGCGGTGATGGACGCCGCCAGGAGACTCAGGGATGACAGTCTATAGACCTCGATCCGTCGAAGAACTTAGGTCGATTCTGGCCACAGAGGCAGAGAGTTTAAACCTGATAGCAGGAGGGACCGACCTGGTCCTGGAGGTGAGGGCACACCCAGAAAGAGAGTACAACCTGGTGGACCTGACCTCTATAGTCGAACTCTCCTCCATAGATGAGGAAAAAGACAGCCTGAGGATAGGCTCGACGTCCACCCACTGGGACCTTGAGAGCTCCGAGCTGGTCGCAAAGCACGGTACAGCTCTGTCCATGGCGGCGGCCTCGGTGGGCTCCACCCAGATCAGGAACAGAGGCACCGTAGGAGGAAACCTGGCCCACGGCTCGGCGGCGGCGGACACCGTTCCGGCTTTGGCATGTCTTGAGGCGACGATAGAGGTCCAAGACTGCGCAGGGGACACAGAACTGTACCCTGTGGAGAAATTTATAACCGGCAGAAACGCCACGGTTCTTAAAAAGGGCCAGTTCATAAGGTCGATAAAAATCCCGATCTTAGACGGCAGGCTATCCTGGTTTGGCAAAGTAGGCAGTCGCAGGGCTGTGACCATATCCAAGATAAACCTGGCGGCGAGCCTACACCCCGAAAGGACCGATGGGCCGATAAGGCTGTTCATAGGTGCCATAGCCCCCAGTCCGACCAGATCGGCGGAGGGGGAGAGAGAACTTTCCAAACTCCTGTCGGGATCGGGCTGCAAGGATGTCTTTCTAAATGCACTCTCCCATACCGTTGAGAACACCATTCCAGGGAGATCTTCCCTGCCCTACAAGAGAGAGGCCATAAAGGGGCTGGGGGATCAGCTGTGGGATCACGTGAAGGAGGTCCTGAGATGACGAACTTCAAATACGTAGGACAGGACGTTAAAAGGAGCGACATAGAGGAGAAGGTCACCGGCAGACTGCGCTATCTGGGGGACAAGCCCTCAGGCGGCACAGCCCATGCAAGGCTGATAATGAGCTCTATAGCCAACGGCAGGGTAATCTCCATAGACACCTCGGAGGCCCTAAAGGTCCCAGGCGTCATAAAGGTCTACACCCCCGACGACGACCCGAGAATAACCTTCAACAGCGCGGTGTTTCTTCCAGATCAGACCGACCGACGGGACGAGAGGATCTTCACCGACAGGCCAATTTTCGTCGGAGACGCCATAGGGGCGGTGCTGGCGGAGAACGACCAGGCGGCGAGAAAAGCGGTTGCCCTTGTAAAGGTGGAGTACGAGGAATACGAGCCGGTCCTAGACCCAGTTCAAGCCCTATCGGCACAGTCCTTCCGTGATGGACATCCTCAGGTGATAGAGGGAAAAATCTCCTACGGAGAGGGAGCACCTGAAGGTTCGATCTCCTTTGAGACCACCGTAACGACCCCAAAGATCCACCACGGGGCAATGGAAAACCACCTCTGTCAGTCCTACATGGACTACGGAGACGTACTGGTGGTCGAATCGCCCTGTCAGATGATCTTCACCGTTCGCTACGCCCTTTCAGTCCTGTTCAAAAAGCCGGTAAACCGGATTAGGGTCGTCAAGGCCCCTATGGGAGGGACTTTCGGAGGCAAGCAGGAGGCGGTACTTGAGCCAGCCTGCGCCCTGATGACCCTGGACACCGGAAGGAACGTCAGACTGTCCATAGACAGGGGGGAATGCATCATAGGCACCAGGACCAGAGCCGCGACTGTCGGCAAGGTGACCACCTACCTGGACGACCAGGGCTACTTTCTCCACAGGGATATAGACGCAATAACCGACGTAGGGGCCTACGCCACAGGGGGGCACAGGGTGACCATGGCCATGGGGAAAAAAGCCTCCAGGCTATACCGAATTCCGTCTCAGTCCTTCAAGGGACACACCACCTTCACCAACACCACCCCTAACGGAGCCTGTCGAGGCTACGGTTCGCCTCAGATCCACACCATGACGGAGATACACATCGACCTTCTGGCAAAAAAACTGAACTTTGACCCGGTGGAGATAAGGATGAAAAACCTCATACACCCAGGAGACCTGGATCCCACAGGAGCCCCTCCTCTGGGCAACGGCAGGATAAGAGACTGTCTGACCATCGGAGTGGAGAAATTCCGTTGGTACGACAGGGTTAACCTGGTCACCGACGGAAGATATCGCAAGGGAGTCGGACTGGCCTGCTGCACCCACGGAAACGGCTACTACGGATCTCCCTATCCCGACTTTCTGTCCATGGCCATGAGATTCTGCGAGGACGGATCGGTGCTGGTGAACGCAGGGCTTCACGAGCTTGGCAACGGAACTATGACCACCATAGGCCAGATAGTGGCGGAGGTGCTGGATTTATCCCCCGACATGATCCACGTCACAGAGGCGGACAGCCAGACAGCCCCCTTCGACGTGGGATGCGTCGCCAGCCGGGTGACCTACGTCTGCGGTGCCTGCGCCCTGGAGCTGGCGGAAAAGCTCAAGGCAAGGTTCATATCCCAGATATCCCAGGTTACGGGAGAACCGGAGGACAAGATCCTTCTGAGGGACGGCACTGTGATTGCCGGATCGGGAGAACAGCTCACCTACGGGGACATGGTCTGTCGCATAGCAAAAACCCTGAGACAGGAGGTGGGGGACTACCTTCACTACGCCCCGGATAAAAACCCCGCCTCCTTCGGAGTCCATCTCGCCGAGGTCGTGGTTGACACAATGACGGGACTGGTGCGGGTTACCGATTTTATGGCGGTCCACGACGTAGGGAAGGCCATAAACCCCAAGCTGTTGAACGGCCAGATATACGGCGGGGTCCAGATGGGCATAGGCATGGCCATCTCGGAGGAGCTCACCTACGACGGAAAAGGGCGACCTAAAAACAGCTCTCTCAGTCGATACCACATGATAAACGCCCCGGACATGCCTCCTGTGGAGGTCGTCTTGGTGGAGGAAAACGAGCCCGGTGGCCCATTCGGGGCAAAGAGCATAGGGGAGATATGTACCGTCCCTACCTCGGCGGCGGTGGTCAACGCCGTCAACCGAGCTCTGGGAACCGACCTTACCGATCTTCCTCTCGTTCCAGAGAGGGTAATTAAGGCAATAAAGGGATAGAAGGGGGATAAACACATGAAACCGCTGATACTGGACGGAGCGTCGCTCAAGATAGAGGACCTGGTGGAGGTCGCTAGGGGAAACAGGCCGGTGGAGATAGCGCCGGAGGCCATGGATAGGGTGGAAAAATCCTGGGCTTTGCTCCAGAGATTTGCCACCTCCGGCGAGCAGAAGGTCTACGGAATGAACACCGGAGTGGGGGTCAACAAAGACAGGGAGATATCTGGCAGGTATTACGCCGAGTACAACAAAAACATGCTGCTGGCCCACTGCGACGGAGTGGCCCCCTACGGGACAGCCGATCAGGTAAGGGCGGTGATGGTGGGACGGTTAAACACCCTTTTGGTGGGCAGGACGGGGATGCACCCCGATCTTGTAAGGCTACACCGGGATTTTCTGAACAAGGGGATACACCCTGTTCTCCCTCTCAGAGGATCGGTTGGACAGGGGGACATAACCAACCTGTCCCTGATTGGCCTAGCTATGATAGGCGAAGGGGCGGTGGAATATAAAGGCCAGACCATGACAGGAGCCCAGGCCATGGAGAAAGAGGGCCTCTCTCCCTGCACACTGGGACCGAAGGACGGCCTCTCTCTGGTAAGCTCCAACGCCCTTGGGGCAGGCCTTGGGGCCCTGCTGGTCCACGATATGGAGGAACTGATAGACACAGCGGACCTGGCCTACTCTATGACCATGGAGGGATTTAAGGGAAACACCTGTCCTCTGGATCCCCTGCCCTACCGCTATCGCCCTTACGACGGACAGAGAAAGAGCATGGAGCTGGCCCGGTCGTTTCTCGAGGGAAGCTACCTATGGCTTCCCGACGTATCCGAGTCTATCCAGGATCCTCTGAGCATCCGCTGTTCAGTTCAGGTCCACGGTGCCCTCAGGGACTCCCTTGAGTACACGAAAAAGCTACTGGAGATCCACTTAAACAGCTCCGACGACAACCCCTGCATAGTCTTCGAGGAGGAAAGGATAATCCCCTGTGCCAACTTTGAGCCTCTAAACTGGGTTCTGGCCTTCGAGATGATGGGCATAGCTCTAAGCCATCTGTCCCGAACGGCGGCACACCGGACCCTTAGGATGGGGTCTCCCAGGTTTACCGGTCTGGCGAGGTTTTTGACCCCCACCGACGCAAAGGTCCACGCCTTCGGCACCATACAGAAGGTCTTTTGCTCCCTGGACAGCGAGGTTCGTCACCTGTCAAACCCTGTATCCGCCGACTACAGCTCTCTATCGGAGGACATGGAGGACAGGGGAAACAACACCCCCTACGTCATGCTGAAAACCGCCAGCATGGTAGACACCCTTCGCTACATACTGGGAATAGAGATGATCCACAGCTCACAGGCCATAGACCTGAGAAAAGCCACCAGGCTGGGCAAGGGAACCGCAGCGGCCAAAGGGGCCCTTCGGGAGGAAATACCCTTCCTGGACACCGACAGAAACCTGTCTCTGGACGTGGCAAAGGTCCACAAGCTGATCTCTCAGGGAACTATTTTAAAGGCAGCCAGAGAGGCGACCTCCATTTGACCCTGTTTTGACGGAGCTTTGACCTTACCTATGTAAGATCAAATCAGTTCACCGTAGCACAAGGATATCCATTCTCACAACAGGAGGGGTAACGACGTGAAGGACAACCAGCAAGTAAAGATACGCAAGGGCATTTTCATTCCTATGTCGCTGATCTTTTTGGCGATAATCATAGTCGGACTGGTAGCACCTAAAACCTTTTACGACGTAGCAAACGCCATAGTCAACTACGCGTTCACCGATTTTGGATGGCTTTTCCAGCTCTCTGGAAATTTCTTCTTCTTCATCTGTCTTTTCTTCTGCTTCTCGAAGTACGGGGACATAAGGTTCGGAGGTAAGGACGCAAAGCCCGAGCTGAGCACCTGGAACTGGTTCGCCATATCCCTCTGCGCCGGTATAGCCACAGGGGTGGTCTTCTGGGGAATCGCCGAGCCCCTGTACCACTTCATGGACTCCGGTGTGTTTGAGACCCTCGGCATAACAGCCAAAACCGAGGAAGCCGCCATGTTCTCCATGGTAACCACCTACATACACTGGACCTTCATACCTTACGCCATGTACGCCATATGTGGCCTGGGGATAGCCTACGCAGCCTACAACATGAACCTTCCCTACAGGGTCAGCTCTACCCTTTACCCCATAGCGGGCAAGAGGATCGAGGGAGTGGTCGGAGACGTAGTCGACGGTCTCTGTCTTCTGGCTATAGCAGGAGGAGTTGCGGCGGTGCTGGGAGTCGGAACCATGCAGCTATCCAGCGGAATCCAGATAATGACCGGAATCCCTGCGGGAAAGACCATGTGGATAGCGGTGGTCTGCTCCATAGTGGCGGTCTACATAGTTTCCAGCTACACCGGGCTGGATAAAGGCATAAGGTGGCTCTCGGACAAAAACGCCAAGATATTCCTGGCCCTTCTGGTCTTCGTCTTCGCCTTCGGTCCGACCAGATTCATACTCTCATTGGGCACCCAGGCGGCGGGCCACTTTATAGACGACTTCTTCGTCCGCACCCACTACCTGAGCCCTCTTGACGGATCGGCCTGGCCTAGATGGTGGCCTATATACTACTGGGCAATATGGCTGGCCTACGCACCTCTGATCGGAATGTTCCTGGCCAGGCTCGTTAAAGGCAGGACGATTCGTCAGTTCATGCTAATGAACCTCATGATGCCGGCGTTTTTCGGATTCCTGTGGTTCTCGGTATTCGGAGGAGCGGCCATTCACCTGGAGTTCACAGGACAGGGTCTCTGGGAGGCGATCCACGAAGGTGGAAAGCTGGCCCTTGAAAAATCGGTCTTCGAGTTCCTCAAGCACTATCCTTTGACCGACATAATCAGCTGGACCTTTATGGTAACCGTGTTCGTCTCCATCGTAACCATGGCGGACTCCATGACCTCCACGGTGGCCACTCTGTCCACCACCGCCGCCCACCAGGAGGGAATGGAGCCTCCTGCACCGATGAAAATATTCTGGGGTGCCGTTATGTCCTCTGTCGCCATAATAAACCTCATCAGCGGCAGCGGAGGGGGAGAGATCAGCGGTATCGACGCGACGAAACAGATAGCCACCGTCGCAGGATTCCCCATCCTGTTCCTCATGATGGCCATGGCCTTCACCATCTGCTGGATGATAATACGTCACTCCAGAGGCGAAAAGGTCCTTCTGGTAAAAGAATAGCTATATAACAGGGTGGGAAGATCGATATGATCCTCCCACCCTGTCGTTAAGCCTAGCACAGAGCCCTATCTATGAACTCTATTTTGTGGTCGATGCCCATCTCTCGGTAGAGATCCACCGATCTCTCCAGGTAATCCTGGGCGGAGCTATCGAGATAATCGCCAAGTTCTCCCTGAGGAGCGCCTTTTTTTATCTGTCCCTTAACCCAAAGCTGTAATGCGAGCCAAAATCTTTTATGGAGAGGTATACACAGAGAATCGGAGCTTTTCAGGTGATCAAGGGCCTCGGCTTCGTCTCCGCTCTGAAAGGCCCTGAGTGCCATCAGACTAAAGATTATCGAGTTTCCCCTCCGCCACTGACAGCCATCGAGATAGGCCTTAGCCGAGGAGATATGGCGGTCCATCGTGGTCAGATCGCCTAGATCGAGGGCAACGTGGGCTGCGTTGCTGTGAAAAAGGCAAAGACCTCTGAAAAACCCCCCATCCTCGCAGCTTTTTATACAGCTTTCGTAGATAGAGAGGGCCTCCTCCAGCCTGCCGGTGCGGTGGGCTAAATCACCTAGATAACTTCTGGCCCCTATTATCTGTAACGTGTAGGGCTCGTCGACCGCCTCTATGGCCTCAAAACGTCCTATAGACGAAAGCAAAGCTCTCTCTCCGGGACCATAGTCCTGAGAGAATATCCTGGCCATCCCCAAAAATCGCAGGGCCATGGCCTTAACCGGATCGTTTCCGGTCTGCCCGGCGGCCCCTATCAGTCTCCTGGCGTAGGCGGCGAGAAGCCTGCCGTCCTCTATCTGTATTCCGTAATAGCAAAGATGCTGGAGGCATTCTGACTCCATAACCCAGTCCTCTCTTGAGGTCGCTCTGTTCAGAGCGGTCCTGACCAGCATCTTGCCGGTATCGTAATCCCCCCACCAGAGATGATATCCTCCCTGAATAGCCATGAAGACCGTCTCCAGCTCGTGAAGTTTTTGAGACGTGCCGCTCTCTCTCTTTATCTCCCTTATGAGGGCATGGGAGCTCTCAAGCTCTTTTACGGTGAACTCCCTGCTCCCGAAAGACGTAGAGGACTCTTTGAGCAAATAATCGTTAAACAGAGGGAATAGCTCATAATTTAGGTTTATATGTAACTTTAATTTTTTTAGAGTATACTCCAACTCCTCCAGCTTCATTCCAGCATTTCTACAGTGATGAATCAACCTGGAACAGGCCAGATCGTTCCAGGACCCTCCGGCCAGCTCGTTCATCAGAGAATGAGCCAGCTCTCCATGAAGGACCCTGCGTTTTGAATTGGAGATGCTATTATATACGTGATCTTTCACCTTGCCGTGAATAAACTCGATAAAAAGCTCCCCACCATCGTTCTTTTCCTCGGCGAGAATCGCCCTTCCTCGAAGGCCCTCCACCAGATCGGCCAACTGTAACTGAGAAAAACCGCATATCCTGGACAGAGAGCCCCAATCGGCTTTTAAAAAGTAGACCGACAGGCACTCCAGCAGAGATCTTTCGTTATCGGTCAGGTCGGACAGGTGATCGTCAAGGGCGTCGGAGAGGCTGGCGGGAGTTTCCCCCACCGATCTCCCTGCCTTGAGAAGTCTCAGAGATTCGACGAGGAAAAGAGGCAATCCATCGGTGACGCCGAAAATCCTGTCGACCTCGTCGGAGGAAAAGCGCCTTTCAGGATAGAAACGATCACAGAACCACTCGGTCTCCGATCTGGAAAAGCATCGAAGATCCAGATTTAGCAGTGAAATTCTCCCCGATCTACCGAGAGAGCGAATAAAGGCGAGAGCGGACCTGTCTATCTGAGGTCTGGAAGACAGTAAAAGAAGGATATCGGAAAAAGAGTGAACCAAAAGGCTCTCCAATACCTCCAAAGACGCACCGTCGAACCACTGGAGATCCTCCATAACCATAACTAGAGGTCTCCTCTGAGATATCTGGGACATTATCTCCGAGAGGATAAGACCTATTCGACCGGGAGACGGAGGTTGAAAGGAGGTGGCCTTTATACCGAGAGCGGGAAAGCTCTCCCCCAACAGAGACCACGTGGAGGACGGAAGTTTCAGTTCGTCAGGGGGAAAAGATCTGATCATGTCCCCCAAAAGATCGTTCCAGGGCAAAAGAGGATAACGGTCCTCTCCTGGCACGGCGCCACATCGAAATATCGATCGATCGGGACAAAAAGAGCTGATAACCATCTCCACGAGGCAGGTCTTACCGACCCCTGCCTCACCGGAAATCCACACACATCGGGGCCCCTTCTTTTTATTTTTTAAGAAAGATCCGACGGATTTCAGCTCTTCGTTTCTACCACAAAAGTCGAAGGCGGGGACTTTTTTTATGGCCACAGGTGTATCGTTATCCTCTTTATCCCTGTTCACAGTCTTTGAAATTATCCGTCTATAAAGCTTTTCGACGGTGTCGGAGGGGGACATTCCCAACTCTCGGAACAGCCTCTCCTGCAAAAGACGATATATCTCCTCGACCCTGCCGTAACGTCCTAGAGAGGAAAGGCAGAGGATCAGCTTAGAGTAGGAATCCTCGTCCAGAGGATCGGACTCTATCAACATCTCCAGAGGCAACAGGGCGTTCAGATAGTCTCCGGCACCGATATAGCGAGAGGCCTTCTGGTTTAAAAGAGCTCGACATCTTCTCTCTACGTCCCTCCTGATAGATTCCAACCACTCGTCAAATCTGGGGCAACCTGAGAGGTGAAACCCCTCCATAAACGGCCTGGAGATAGACCGGATCTCCTCAAGGGAAATCTCCGAGTCTAAAAGACGGTCTAAGTCCATCTCAACCGATGTGGAATCCCAAAATATCCACTGACGATCCCCATCTATAGTCCCGCCGGGAAGGATCTGTCTAGCCTGATAAAGGGCGTTTCTAAGGCTTCTAAGGGCTAGTGGCCCCTCTTTATCCCCCCAGAAGACATCAGCTAAAACCTCTCGAGAGGCCTTTCGTTCCACCGCCATATAGCAGATGAGGGCCTGGACCTTCCTGAAGGGAAAAAGAAGCGTGCTCCCTCCAAAGGAGAAATTAGGCGGACCTAATAGACTGACCTTTAAAACCACGGCGGCACCTCCTCTCGGATCAGTGGTATTCGATGAGGATTATAGACCAAAACCGGCCTTGACACACGGCAAAAAACCTCTACCGAGCTACCTCTTTGTCAGGATAGCAACCTGACTCTGCACAGTAATTGTAAGGTAAATTCGATATTTATTTGACAGTTAGAAAATCCAGGTGCTACAATAGGGGTGGCTCACGCTTTGATGTATTCTTTTCACCACAAAAGACTTTTATCGATCATCGAGCCATATCCCATCAGTTATTCCATTGGAGGTCTGAGCAGACATGAGAGGCACAGTGGTAATCGACGGACATTCGCTCACTTTACAGGATCTGGTCAACGTAGCCAGAAAAGGCTACAACGTAGAGGTTTCCCCGGAAGCCATTAAGAAGGTAAACACCGCTTCCGCGCTGATCCAGAAATGGGTTGACCAAAACAGAATCATCTACGGTGTAACCACCGGCTTTGGCGATCTGGCCACCGTCAAGGTTGACACCGCCAAATGTACCCTTCTGCAGGAAAACCTGCTTAAGAGCCACGCCGTAGGGGTCGGCGACCCTCTCCCCGTCGAGACCGTCAGAGCCATCATGCTCCTCAGGCTAAACGGTTTAACCGCCGGACACTCGGGCATCACCATGGAGACCCTCACCCAGATGGTCAACTTTCTGAACCTTGATATCATCCCTCATGTCCCTTCACAGGGTTCCGTGGGAGCAAGTGGAGATCTCTGCCCTCTCTCCCACATAGCGGTGGCCATGCTCGGAGACGGCGATGTATTCTATAAAGGCGTTCGTATGTCCGCCCTAGAGGGTATGAGTAAAGCGGGCCTCAAGCCGATCCACCTTCACCCCAAAGAGGGACTGGCGCTCAACAACGGTACAGCGGCCCTCACCGGCCTAGGTGCCCTCGCCCTTTGGGATTCCCTTACCCTGGCCAAGACCGCCGATATCGCCGGAGCCCTTTCGGTGGAGGCCCTTCACGGAGTTCCCTACGCTTTCGACGAGAGAACCCACTCAATCAGGCCTCACCAGGGACAGGTGGACGTCGCCAGCAACATGCGCAGACTGATAGGCGACAGCCAAATCATAGAGAAGTTCAAGCACGAGAGGGTACAGGACGCCTACTCACTCAGATGTATCCCCATAGTCCATGGAGCCAGCAGGAACGCCCTTCGGTTCATCAAAGAGAGCATCGAGCTTGAGATGAACTCGGTAACCGACAACCCCCTGATATTCCCCGAGACAGAGGACGTAATCAGCGGAGGAAACTTCCACGGCCAGCCGATAGCCCTTCCCATGGATTTCTTCGGCATAGCTGTGGCGGAGTTCGGAAGCATCTCAGAACGTCGGGTATCCAGGATGGTTGACAAGAGCCTGTCCAACGGCCTGCCTCCCTTCATCATCGGGGACAGCGGCGTCAACAGCGGCTTTATGATCACCCAGTACACCGCCGCGGCGGTCGTATCGGAGAACAAGACTCTCGCCCACCCCGCCTCGGTGGATTCGATCCCCACCTCGGCAAACCAGGAGGACCACGTCTCCATGGGATATTGGGCTTCCCTCAAGGGAACCAGGATACTTGAAAACGTCCAGAAGGTTCTGGGCATAGAGATCCTCTCCGCCTGCCAGGGAATAGACTTCTCCAAGCCACTTACCCCCGGTGCAGGAACCAAAGCCGCTTACGACCGTTTCCGTCAGGAAGTCCCCTTCCTGGAGAAGGACGCTTTCCTCTATCCTCTGATGGACCAGGCCATATCCATAGTAAAGTCCGGCTCTCTGGTCGAAGCGGTGGAAGCGGCCATAGGAGAACTAGCCTAAATAATTATACTTTGAACCACAGAGGTTTTACAGTACAATAGTGAGATGAGGCACCTAGACGGTGCCTCTTTACAGGTCCGTCTCACACAAAAAAGACAAAGGGGGACGTTTAATGCTCTTGCTAAATCCCGTGGTACTTTCGGTCAGCACCATGATAGTCCTGTGCCTTCTTAATCTTAACGTAATACTCGCGCTTTTAGTGGCCGCCATCGTGGCAGGGGTCACAGCTGGGATCCCCATAGGCCAGACCATGAGCGTCCTCATAGGCGGCATGGGGGGAAACTCTGAGACAGCACTGAGCTATATCCTTCTGGGAGCTCTGGCGGTCGCCATCAGCCAGACAGGTCTCGCCAGCCTTCTCAGCGTAAAGCTAACCAAGGTTGTCAAGGACAAAAAGCACATGCTCCTTCTCATCATAGCAGGTGTGGCCTGTCTTTCTCAGAACCTAATCCCTGTCCACATAGCCTTCATCCCTATACTTATTCCGCCTCTGCTCGCCCTTTTCAACAGGCTTAAGCAGGACAGGAGAGCGGTAGCCTGTGCCCTTACCTTCGGGCTCAAGGCCCCTTACATCGCTCTTCCTGCGGGATTCGGCCTCATCTTCCACGGCATAATCGCCAGAGAGATGACCGCAAACGGTATAGAGGTCGCGGCAGGAGACATCTGGCGTTCCGCCTGGATCCTGGGAGCGGGCATGATCATAGGCCTTCTGGTGGCTATCTTCATATCCTACAACAAAGACAGAGACTACGAGGATAGGGCAGTCGCCGGCCTCGAGGAGGTCAAAGAGATCCCCGAACACATGACGGCATCTCACTGGATGACCCTCATCGCCGTTATAGTGGCCTTCGTGATCCAGCTTCAGACCAGCTCCCTTCCTCTCGGAGCGGTAGCGGCTCTCGGCATAATGGTAGCAACAGGAGCCCTTAAGTGGAAGAGCCTCGACAACGTAATGTCCGGCGGACTTGGCATCATGGGAATGATCGCCATAATCATGCTGGTAGCGGCGGGCTACGGTTCGGTTATAAGGGAGACCAAGGCGGTCGACCTTCTGGTCGAGAGCGTCGTCGGCATGGTAGGTGGAAGCCAGCTCTACGGTGCCCTCGTAATGCTCACAGTAGGACTTCTGGTCACCATGGGAATCGGAACCTCCTTCGGGACCATCCCTGTCATAGCGGCCATATACTGCCCTCTGGCCATTAAGCTCGGCTTCTCACCTGCGGCCACGGTGTGCCTAATCGCCGCCGCAGCGGCCCTCGGGGACGCCGGATCTCCCGCTTCCGACTCGACACTCGGGCCCACCGCCGGACTCAACGCCGACGGACAGCACGACCACATCTGGGACACCTGTGTTCCCACGTTCCTGCACTACAACCTCCTGCTCATCGCCTTCGGCATGGTGGGTGCGTTGGTAATATTCTAAACTCAGAGACAATTCAAAAGAGACGGACCTCTCTAAGAAAGCCCAGGCGATTTCGCCTGGGCTTTCTGCTATAATCAAATAAGAATTTGACCGTGACACCACTTTATAGTCAGGAAGGGGACATATCGATGAAACTAGGCCTAAAGGGTAAAATGTTATGGCTGATATTGCCGCTGACTCTGGGGACTTTCGTAGTAGCCATGGGGACAATCACCACCGTTGCTAAAAACGCCTCACTAAGGGATGCGGCAGCCCTTGCCCAGGAGATGGGCGAGAGATACGCCAGAAGCGTAGAATCCCGAATAGACTCGGCTATGGCACAGGCGGAGGTGCTCGCCCAGACGATGTTGGCCATCCATACGTCCGACCTCGAGGACAAAAGGCATACCGCCTTTGAGGTGCTAAAGCTCACGGCGGAGTCCGATCCTTCCCTACAGGGAGCTTGGACTGTCTGGGAACCTAACGCCTTCGACGGAAAAGACGGCGAGTTTTCCGGCAAAGAAGGCCACGACGGGACGGGAAGACTGATTCCCTACTTCACCAGATCTCAAGGAAAGGTGATACTGGATATATGTGTCGACTACGACGACGCTGAGTATTATCAAGGCTCCTTTAAAACCGGTCTCCAGGTCGTGGCCGAACCGGCGTCCTGGCCTGTCGAAGGGGTCGACGTTATGATGACCAGCCTCTCCGTCCCTATAAAGGTAAACGGAAAGGTACTGGGAGTTGCGGGAGTGGATATCGCCCTATCGGACCTGGAAAAAGAGCTCAACCTGGTGAAACCTATGGAAACCGGCTTCGTTTCTCTCGTATCTAACAGCGGGATATACGTCACATTTCCAGACCAGGAAAGGATAGGTACCGTTCTCAGGCAAAGCGACCTCCTCCCCAAAATAAAGCGTGGGGAAACGGTACACCAGATAAACACCTCTGTTCACACTAAAGCGGAGGCCTACAGGGTCTTCCTCCCCGTAACCCTGAGAAACGTTAAGCTTCCCTGGTCGGTTCAAACGGTGCTCCCTCTTGAGAGGATATACGAAAATTCCCGACGAATTGCCCTCTTAGGGGGCATCGCAGGCCTTTTTGCGATCATTCTTATAGTGTTCTCGGTGACTATATTCGCCAGCAGACTGACAAAGCCGCTGGCAAAGGCGGCGATGCTGGCGGAAAAAGCGGGCAAGGGAGACCTATCGTTCGAGCAGGAGGATTTCGGTGCTTTCTCACAGGACGAGGTAGGTCAGCTATCGAAAGGCCTCGCGTCGATGGTCATATCTCTGAGGGAAGCCATGACCGCCATATCGGAGGAATCCCAGAATATAGCGGAGGGAGCCACCTCTTTAGCCGCTATGTCCGAGGAGACCAACGCATCGATGGAAGAGGTCCTATCGTCGGTGGAGCAGGTAACCCATAACTCCCGCTCAAACGCAGAGGCGTTAGCGGATAACAGCTCTGCGGTGGACACCATAGCCTCCGCCGCCAGGCTTGGCGCGGAAAACGCTAACTCCGGTGCCGATCTGACCACCAAGACCAGGGAGCAGACCGACCAGGCCGCAAAAGCAATGAACTCGGTCACCGAACGTATATCGACGGTGGGCCGGAAGACCGAGGAAACCGCAAAAAACATTCACATGCTTCACGGCTCCGTCGACGCCATCTCCGGCTTTGTCGCCACCATCACCACAATAGCGGACCAGACAAACCTGCTAGCCCTCAACGCAGCCATAGAGGCGGCGAGAGCAGGAGAGGCAGGACGGGGTTTCGCCGTCGTAGCCGACGAGGTCAGAAAGCTGGCGGAGGAATCGGCCAACGCTGCGACAGAGGTCTCCAGACTGATAAATGAGCTTCAAAGAAACGCCGACGAATCGAAGAGAATAACCTCCGAAACCGATAAAATAGTCGAGGAAACCGTGGCCGAGGCTGGCGACGCGGCGGATAAGCTGGATAAATCCCTCCGTCGAATAGAGGAGATAGAGAAAGCGATCCACCAGCTTGCCTCCGTATCCCAGACTCAGGCTGATTCTAGCGAAAACATAGCAAAGGCCATAGACACCATAGCTAACGCTAACGAAGAAACGGTGTCTATGGTTAACACCATAAAATCGGCGACCACAGAGACAGCAAGGGCGGCGGAAACCGTCGCATTCCAGGCCCAGGAGATGGCCCAAAGCGCCAGCAACCTAAGGTCCATGGTGGACCGATTCTCCCTTAAAAAATCGACCTTGCCGGCGAAAAAATAGTCCCACAAAAAGGCATCCCTTTGGGTGCCTTTTTTCGTTGACAATCGATCCAATATAGGATACTTTATAGCTACACCACATATGAGACAACCTGTCCCATTTCAGGGAGGTTAGCGATGAACGATCCAAAAGAACGGCTTGACGCCGTAGGCAAGGTGGTTCAGATCATGGACCTCCTCTGCACCTCCGACGAAACCCTCACCATCCGTGAAATAGAGACCAGATCGGGAATACCTCGAAGCACGGTCCACCGTTTTTTAACATCTCTGGAGCAACAGGAGTGGGTCTACAGAGACACCCACTCGGACAGCTACCGCCCAGGAATAAGGTTTTTTCTGCTTCACAACCTAGGGACTTTCTACCAAGAGCTGACGGAAATAGCGGACCCCATAATGAACGAACTGGTAAAGACGACGGGGAAAACCGCCATAATGAGCGTCCTGGAGGGAACCACAGGGCTCTGTATCCACACAGTGGAGCCGTTGCTATCGATGAAGTTCGTAGCCCACAAGGGAATGACAATTCCTCTTCACACCGGAGCGACGGGAAAGGTCCTGCTGGCGTTCTGCAAAGACAGGACCAGAGACAGAATACTGTCCTCCATGACCGACCAAGGGAGAGCAAGTTCTCTGAGACATCAGATAGAGACGATCAGGGCCCAGGGGTACGCCGTAAGCAAGGAAGAATGGATAGAGCACGCAGGGGATATCAGCGTTCCGGTGTTCGACTCTAAAGGCTTTTTCGTCGCCCAACTGGGGATAGCTGGACTAGCTTCCAGCTTCGACGATCACGAAGAGGAATTGCTAAAGTTGGTTAGAGACGGGGCATCTAAAATAGCCAAGTCCCTGTAACATAGAAAAAAGGCACCCCATAAGGGGGCCTAAAATCAGGAGGTAGAAGAGCAATGGCAAAGCAGCTTATCGAATGTGTGCCTAATTTCAGCGAAGGTCGTAGACAGGACGTTATCGAGGCCATAGTCAAGCCCTTTAAAGAGCAGAAAGGTTGCTATCTCTTCGACTACCGCGCCGACGAAGACCACAATCGTCTGGTGGTCAGCTTAGCGGGAGAGCCCCAGGCCATATGCGACGCCGTTATGGCTGCTTCAAAGGTGGCGGTGGAGAAAATCGACCTCAACACCCACCAGGGAGCCCATCCTCGCATGGGAGCTGTCGACGTAATACCTTTCACACCTATCAGCGGCATCTCTATGGAGGAGTGTGTCGAGCTCTCCAGAGACTTCGGCAAGAGGTTCCACGAAGAGCTTAACGTGCCGGTCTACTACTACGAGGACGCAGCGATCCGCCCCGACAGGACCAGGCTTGAGGTCATCCGTAAGGGCCAGTACGAAGGTCTTAAAGAGGAGATCACCAAGCCCGAGCGTCATCCCGACCTTGGCGAGCCCAAGCTTCACCCCACCGCTGGCGCTACCGTCATAGGAGCCAGAAAGTTCCTGGTGGCCTTCAACGTAAACCTCAACACCACCGACGTAGAGATAGCCAAGACCATAGGCAAGAGGGTCAGATCCTCCGGCGGCGGCTTCACCGCTGTAAAGGGAATCGGCCTCGCCCTTGAGGACAAAGGCATGGTCCAAGTCAGCATGAACATCGTCGACTACGACAAGACCGCCATCTACCGTGCCCTCGAGTTCATCCGTATGGAGGCCGCAAGGTGGGGAGTCACTGTGAACGGCACGGAGGTATACGGCATGATCCCTATCGCCGCTATGCTTGACAGCGCTGCCTACTACATGCAGATAGACGATTTCGACCCCAACCAGGTCCTGGAGCTCAAGCTTCTGGAGCTCATGAGAGAGGAAAACTGATCATGACGGCCACCCTTTATCGCAACGCCTACATAGTAACCCCTATAGGCGGCGACTCGCCTCTGGCCGGTCCCGATCAGGGCCGGGTGGCGACGTACGAAAAGGGAGCCCTGCTTTGCGAAAACGGCATCATCGTCGCGGTTGGGGACGAGAGTTCTGTGCTCCCTAAAGCGGACGAGATGGACGTGGATATGGAGGTCGATTGCGAGGGAACCTGTATGATCCCGGGCTTCGTCGATCCTCACACCCACATCTGCTTCGCCAAGCGCAGGGAAAAGGAATTCTCCATGAGACTGGCGGGGACACCCTACCTGGAGATACTGAAAGCCGGCGGAGGCATACTGTCGTCGGTGAGGTCGGTCCAGGAGGCCACCGAGGAGCAGCTGTTCGATACCACCCTCGAAAACGTCCTCTCCGCCCTCAACTTCGGCACCACCACCATGGAGATAAAAAGCGGCTACGGACTTACCACCGAGGCGGAGCTGAAGATGCTGTCGGTCATAGACCGTATCGCCAGAGAGACCCCACTGGACGTAGTCCCAACCTTCATGGGAGCCCATGCGGTCCCTATGGAGTACAAGGACAACCCCGACAGGTTCGTGGATATCCTCATAAACGAGATGCTCCCTGCGGTAAAATCCCAGGGAATCGCAGCATACTGCGACGTCTTCTGCGAGGAAGGGGTTTTCTCCGTCGAGCAGAGCAAACGGATACTGGAGGCGGCCAAGACCCAAGGGTTCCTCCTAAGGATCCACGCCGATGAGGTCCACGACACAGGGGGAGCAGGACTGGCGGCGGAGCTGAACACCGTATCGGCGGAACACCTTCTTGCGGCCAATGAGGACAACCTCAGGGCAATGGCTGCAAAAGGGGTCATGGCGGACGTACTTCCCGCCACAGCCTACAGCCTTAAAAAACCCTACGCTCCGGTCAGAAAAATGATAGAGCTAGGCGTGCCGGTTGCCCTGGCCACAGACTGCAACCCCGGATCCTGCTTCACCGAGTCAATGCCCTTCATCTTCGGCCTGGGAGTGATGAACATGAACATGACCATCGAGGAAGCTCTGGTTGCAACAACACTTAACCCGGCTTGGTCCTTAGGGCTACAGGACAAAGTGGGAAGCCTGGAGGTCGGCAAGCAGGCGGACTTCCTGCTTTTAGACGGTGAAACCCCCGCAATACTGGCCTACCACGCAGGGGTCTCCCCTGTGGTTGAGGTCTACAAAAAAGGCGTCTACGTCGCCTAAAACCTTCTCTCAGACGGAAAGGGGAAATATATAAATGAAACTTTCAGACCTTACTGTAAAAGGCTTCGTCGAGGAACTGGCTTCCGAATCTCCCGCCCCCGGCGGCGGCAGCGTAGCGGCACTAGCTGGCTCCCTCGGAGCGGCTCTCAGCGTCATGGTCGCAGGATTAACTGTAGGCAAGGAGAAATACAAAGACAACTGGGAGATCATGGAGAAGGTTCAGGCCGATGGCACAGCCCTTCAGAACCGCTTCCTAGAGCTTATGGAAGAGGATACCGAGGCATTCAACGGCTTCATGGCCGCTATGAAAATGCCTAAGGCCACCGACGAGGAGAAGGCGGCTCGCTCCAAGGCAATGCAGGAAGCCACCAAAAAGGCCATAGAGGTTCCCTTCGAGACCATGAAGGAATGTGCCGCCATGGTAAAGCTGGCCGACATCGCAAGCACCAAAGGCAACCCCAACGCCGTCACCGACGCCGGCAGTGCGGCGGTGCTCGCAAGAGCCGCGGCGGTAGCGGCCTCCTACAACGTGAAGATAAACCTCATGGGACTCAAGGACGAGGCCTTCGCTGCGAAGATCAGATCCGAGATGGAAGAAACCCTTAAAAACATCGAGACTTCCGTGGCTGCCATAGAGAGTTCCGTCGAGGCATCCATAAGCTAATATAAAAAAACGCCGTCGTCGGGGAACTCTGCCAAGATCCCCCCGACGACGGCTCATCCTAAAACATGGAGGCATTCTAACATGGAATATAACGCAACGGTAGATAAGGCCATGAGCATAAAGCTCGGCTCCGAGCTTCCTTCCGCTAAAGACTTCGCCAAGGGAATCCGCAGGGCTCCCGATAGAGGCTGGAACCTGAACCAGAAGGAGACCGAGCTAGCTCTCAAAAACGCCCTTCGCTACGTCCCTGAGGAACTTCACGAGACACTGGCTCCTGAGTTCATGGAGGAGCTTCGCACCATGGGCAGGATCTACGCCTATCGTTATCGCCCTGAAGGACGTATCTACGGCAAGCCCATAGACGAGTACAAAGGCAAGTGCGTCGCAGGAAAGGCCTTCCAGGTAATGATAGACAACAACCTGGACTTTGAGATCGCCCTCTATCCCTACGAGCTGGTGACCTACGGCGAGACAGGCCAGGTATGCCAGAACTGGCTTCAGTATCAGCTGATAAAGAGGTATCTTGAAGAGCTCACCGACGACACCACCTTAGTGATAGAGAGCGGCCACCCTCTTGGGCTCTTCAAATCCAAGCCCGACGCACCTAGGGTCATAATCACCAACGGCCTGCTTGTGGGCATATTCGACAATCAAGCCGAGTGGCACAGAGGGATGCAGCTTGGGGTCACCAACTACGGCCAGATGACCGCTGGCGGCTGGATGTATATAGGCCCCCAGGGTATCGTCCACGGTACTTTCAACACGGTGCTTAACGCCGCCCGCCAGAGGCTGGGAATCGGCCCCAAGGACAACCTAGCCGGTATCCTCTTCGTATCCTCCGGCCTTGGCGGAATGAGCGGAGCTCAGCCAAAGGCCATAGAGATAGCCGGTGGGGTGGGCATAGTGGCCGAGGTCGACTCCTCCCGGATAGAGACCCGCCACAGCCAGGGATGGGTCAGCAGGATCGCCGAGACCTGCGAGGACGCCTTCACCATGGCTAAAGAGGCGATGGACAAAAAGGAGCCCCTCTCCATTGCATACCACGGCAACATAGTGGACCTGCTGGAGTACGCCGCTGATAAGGGCATAGACATCCCCCTTCTCTCCGACCAGACCTCCTGCCACGCTCCCTACGACGGAGGTTACTGCCCTGCGGACATGACCTTCGACGAGAGAACCGCCATGCTCAAAGACGACCCCGACGAGTTCCGTCGCAGAGTCGACGAGACCCTCAGGAGACATTACGAGGTAGTGAAGAGGCTCGTCGAGAAGGGAACCTACTTCTTCGACTACGGCAACTCCTTCATGAGAGCGATCTTCGACGCTGGCGTCAAGGAAATCTGCAAAAACGGCGAAGACACCCACGACGGATTCGTATGGCCCTCCTACGTGGAGGATATCATGGGACCGGTCCTGTTTGACTACGGCTACGGCCCCTTCCGTTGGTGCTGCCTGAGCGGCAACCCTGAGGACCTCAGGAAGACCGACAAGGCCGCCATGGACTGCATCGACCCCAACCGTCGTGCCCAGGACTACGACAACTGGATCTGGATCAGGGACGCCGAGAAAAACGGCCTCGTGGTCGGAACCCAGTGCCGTATCCTCTACCAGGACGCGGAAGGTCGTACCAAGATAGCCCTTAAGTTCAACGAGATGATCCGCAACGGCGAGATCGGCCCTGTCATGCTCGGAAGGGACCACCACGACGTATCGGGGACCGACTCACCTTACCGTGAGACCTCCAGCGTCAAGGACGGAAGCAACATCTGCGCCGACATGGCGACCCAGTGCTTCGCCGGAAACGCCGCCAGAGGCATGAGCCTCTGCGCCCTTCACAACGGCGGAGGGGTCGGCATCGGCAAGGTCATCAACGGAGGCTTCGGGATGGTCCTGGACGGTTCGGAGAGAGCCGACGAGATCGTCAAGTCCGCCATGATGTGGGACGTCCTCGGGGGAGTCGCCAGGAGAGCCTGGGCCCGCTGTGACCACGCCGTCGAGGTCAGCGGCGAGATGAACGACAAATACCCCAACGACTACCACATCACACTGCCCTACGTGCCCAAGGAGGACCTAGTGAGCTCGGTCGTCGAAAAGGCCTGGAAAGAGAAAAACGGCGGCGGATGCTGCTGTGGTTGCAACTGCAAGTAATCGCGTATAGAATACAATCACTGTACGATATCGACGGGAGACCTGCTTCAGGTCTCCCGTCATACCGTAAAAAGACAGGAGGGGTATAATATGTCCAAACAGAACGTCTCATCAATAGGAGTAGCCCGGTTTCTGGGCTACAGCGCATTCGGCTTGTTTATGTTTTTCTTTCCTCTGACCATAGGGGGTAATTCGACCATCCCTGTGGACCACATCATATCGGCGATAAGGACCTACGCACCAGGCGGGGCGTCTATCTACGCTATACTGGTCATGATAGCCGGGGCGGTGTCCCCTTTCATCAGGAAAACCTGGAATAAGTCTAACATGGACGTATTTTTCTCCATGGCTAAGGTAGCGGGAGCCATAATAGGTCTCATGCTCTATTTCAACGTAGGTCCTGAGTGGTTGATGGCAAAGGACATGGGGCCGTTCCTCTTTTCAAAACTCGCAATCCCCGTCGGTCTGGTCATCCCCATCGGATCGGTGTTCCTGGCCTTCTTGGTTGGCTTCGGTCTCCTTGAGTTCACCGGTGTCCTGATGACTCCCATCATGAGACCGGTCTTCAAGACCCCAGGTCGATCGGCCATCGACGCTGTTGCATCCTTCGTAGGAAGCTACTCTGTGGGGCTTATCATCACCAACAACGTCTACCGCCAGGGAAAATATTCCGTCAGGGAAGCGACTATAATAGCCACAGGATTCTCCACCGTCTCCGCTACCTTCATGCTCATAGTGGCGAAGACACTGGGAATAATGGACCACTGGGGAACCTTCTTCTGGGTGACCATGTTGGTAACCTTCGCTGTGACCGCCATAACCACCAGACTGTGGCCCCTTAGGTCTATACCGGACGACTACTTCACCGGCAAGGCCCCAGAGGAGCATACCGGCGAGGGCTCGCTGTTCTCCAGAGCCTGGAGTGAGGGGATGGAAACTGCCGCAGAGGCACCTTCCATAACCGGCCTGGTCCTCAGCAACCTCAAAGAGGGCTTGAACATGGCTATGGTAGTTATTCCGTCCATAACCTCCATAGGCCTGCTGGGACTGGTGGTGGCAAAATACACCCCGGTGTTCGACATAGCTGGTTACGCCTTCTATCCCTTCTTCAAACTCTTCGGCCTTCCTGAGGCTGCCCTTGCGGGTAAGGCCGCAGCGGTATCGCTGGCTGAGATGTTCCTCCCAGCCATCCTCATAGCCAAGGCTGAGGTCTCCATGGTCCTCAAGTTTGTGATAGCGGTGCTCTGCGTATCGGAGATACTGTTCTTCTCCGCCATAATTCCCTGCATAATGGGCACCGACATCCCCATAAAGATGAGGGACATACTGGTCATATGGTTTGAGAGAGTAGTCCTCACTATCCTCATAGCCACGCCTATAGCGATGGCGTTGTTCTAAAAGATGTTTACGTCCCTAGTGCCTGCCGACCTAGACCTCTTCTACAGCCGAAAGGACCCTATGGACCCAAGGCTAGGGGATCTGGTAAGGCGGGTGTCGAGAGATCACGAAGATGCCCTTAAGTCCGCCCAGATAGCTATCCTGGGGGTGCCTGAGGACAGAGGGATAGCGGCCAACGGTGGGAAACAGGGAGCGGCGCTTGGTCCTGAGGCTATACGGAGGGCCTTTTATAAGTTGACCCCGGGGTTTGGGGTCAACTTCGACGGCCTGTCCATGATCGACCTAGGAGACATACCAGTAGGGGAGACCCTCGAGGAGACCCACAAGGCCCTTACCGAATCGGTCAGGGAGATATCGTCGAGAGAGGTGTTCCCTCTGGTGCTCGGGGGAGGTCACGACCTCACCTATCCAGGTCTTAAGGGGTTAGTACAGGGCCTGGACCTGCGGGAAGGCCAACTGGGACTCATAAACCTGGACAGCCATCTGGACGTCAGGGACATGAGCCACGGCATAACCAGCGGAACCCCCTTCAGGAGGGCCCTGACGGAGCTACCCAACAACGCCCTTCTGGGAAGGTCCTTCGTAGAGTTCGGCATACAGGAACCCTACAACTCTCCCCATTACTACCAGTGGGTCAGAGATCAGGGAAGCACGGTGTTCACCCTGGCGTCGGTGGGGACGAGGCCAATGGAATACTTCCTGGAGGCCAGCAGAATAGCCTGTGACGACACCAAGGCTGTAGCCCTCTCCATCGACATAGATTCTGTGAGAAGCCAAGAGGCCCCCGGAGCGTCCGCCAGCAACCCCAGAGGTTTTAAGGCCCCGGAGCTCGAGAAGGTGGCCTACCTAGCCGGAAGGACCGACCGAATCAGGTATCTGGACCTGATGGAGATGTCGCCCCCTCTGGACGAACACAATAGGACAGCCTCACTCTGTGCGTCCACCCTTTTCTGGTTCTGCAAGGGATTCAGGGAAAGAGGCTAAAAAAAGAGCTCCTCCTCATATGAGGGGGAGCTCTTTTTTTAGCCTACATAAAATTCACTTCACCTCTTGAGGAAGAAGGCTATCTGCTTTATACTACCACGGTAAATCGCTAAATAGAGAAAGAGAGCAGGAGGTTGACTATGTACTCACTGAAAAAACCGATGGAAAAGCGACCGGAGGAGGACCTATCGCTATCCACCACCGTGTCGGAGATAGTTCGGTCCGTCAAGGGTTCAGGGGACGATGCGCTGCTGAACTACTGTCGCCGCTTCGACCGCTCCACAAGGGAATCCCTTAGAGTATCCCGTTCGGAAATAGAGGAGGCCCTGTCCTCCACCGATAAAGAGCTTCTGAGCCACATAAAGACCGCAGCTAAAAACATCAGGGCCTTCGCCAAGAGACAGAGGAAAACGATAAAGGACATGCCAGAAGAGGAGATATCCCCTGGGGTGTTTCTGGGACACAGGGTCATACCGATAGAGTCGTGCTGTTGCTACGTTCCAGGGGGCGGTTATCCCCTGTTCTCCACCGCCCTTATGCTTGCCATACCGGCATCGGAAGCGGGGGTTAAGAGGATCGTCGCCTGTGCCCCGGTGATGAAGGGAACCGACAGGGTTCACCCTGCGACCCTCTCAGCCCTGTCCATCGCCGGGGTGAGCGAGATCTACGCCCTAGGGGGAGCTCAGGCAATAGCCGCCTGCGCCTACGGAACCGAGACCATAAGTCCGGTGGACATAATCGTCGGGCCTGGAAATCGCTACGTCACAGAGGCCAAAAGACAGTGTTACGGCCAGGTGGGAATAGACTTCGTGGCAGGGCCCAGCGAGGTGCTTATAGTAGCCGACAGCTCGGCGAACCCGGACATCCTGGCAGCCGACCTTCTGGCCCAGTCGGAGCACGACCTCAACGCCAGAGGAATCCTGGTATCCACCGACGAAAAGGTAGCAAAGGAGACCATCGATGCGGTGGAGCGACGGCTTGAGGATCTGTCCACCGCCCAGGTGGCGAGGCCAGCCTGGATCGAGAACGGCGAGGTAATCGTCGCAAAGTCTCTGGAGGAAGCCTGTTCCATATCTAACCGCTACGCACCGGAGCACCTGGAGCTTGCGGTGGAGGACCCTAACAGGCTGATACCTCTACTGACAAACTACGGATCTCTTTTTATAGGAGAGATGTCGGCGGAGGTGTTCGGCGACTACGTATCTGGGACAAACCACACCCTTCCGACCATGGGGGCCTCCCGGTACACCGGCGGGGTGTGGGTCGGAACGTTCCTAAAAACCTGCACCTTCCAAAGGATGACCGAGGAGGGAGTCCACCGTCTCGCCCCGATAGCGGAGGCGATGGCGAAGGCGGAGGGACTGGACGGCCACGGCAAAGCCGCCTCTGTGAGGCTGAAGTAGCGAAAGCCCCTGTTACGATGGCATTCCATCGCAACAGGGGCTTTTAGTTTACCTTATAAGCTGAAGGACCGCCTGAGGAACCTGATTCGCCTGTCCTAGCATAGCGTTGCCGGACTGAAGGTATATGTTTAACCTGGTGAAGTTCATCATCTCCTTGGCCATATCCACGTCCCTTATCCTGCTCTCCGACTCTACAAGGTTCGTGTAGGAGACAGTTAGGTTGGCTATGGCGTGCTCCAGCCTTTTCTCGTAGGAGCCCAGCTTGCTTCTTTGAATGGAAACCCTCTCGATAGCCGAATCTATGGAGGAGATGGCCCTGGAGGCGTGATCCCTGTCTATAACCAGAATACCGTCCAGGCCTAGAGCGGAGGTCGACATCTTACCCATATCTATGGCCAAATCCTCCCTCTCGTTGGCGCCAATCTGGAACACAGTGGTGTTGTCCGCTAGATGGACGTCGAATGCCATCGAGTTATCCCTGCCTCCGGAGAATCGGTAGCTGCCCGACTTTACGTCCCAAACCGCCGAGATCGCGGCGTTAACCCCCAAGGAGACATCAACGTTAGAGTGAACGGCGCCTATGAGCTCGGGGCCGGATATCCTCAAGCCCTCCTTCAGGGCCTTTCCGCTGTGGGCGTCCCTTACGGTGACGGAGTAAACAGCGTCCTCCGACGACTGTATCTCCGTAAAGCCCAAGGCGTTCAGTAGATCCTCATCGCCGGAAAAGGACAGTTCTCCCGCCTTCCCGACGATTCCCGAGTGGACGACTAAAGTCCCGTTTACTGAGTTGAAATCTATACCCGAGTCTGTAGGGGAATAAACGCCGTTCACCCCTCTGACGACCATAGGGTTATCGCTGGACCATACCATGGCGGCACTGGCACTTTCCCAGGTGTTTGACGGAGTTCCGGAGGGATAGACCACCGTCCAGCCGTAGCTGGAAAGAGGCTGATCTGAAGAGGTCGTCCCCGATTCGTTTACGACCGCCTCGGCGTTAAGGGCAGATCCCCCGCTGACGTCCAGCCCACCGATCGCCCCGGTATCGTCGTTCGTAAGCATGGCGGCGGTTATCTCGTGAGCTCCACCGACTTTGAAGTTGTTCTCCGCCCAGGTCTTTATCTCCGCCGCGAGACCGGCTACGGTGCCTGATGTGAAGTTGGTGCTTCCCGCTACGGCGGAGGCTACCTCTCCGTCGGTGAGCCCATCGGCGGCATCTCCCTGTATGGCGGCCAGTATATTCTTGATAGAGCTGTCACCGGCGGTACCGTTTTGGACCATCGCTCTAACCATAAGGTAGGCTCCTGCGTAGGCCTGGTCACTGCCGTCCCAGGCTATAGCCTTGCTTATATAGTTGGATATCTCGGTGGCATCCAGACCGTCCACCGTTCCACCTTCAAGGCCTAAAAGCCTCTCGTCGGCACCGTGGATCAGCTCCGCCAGACCTTCGTTCATCCAAATAGGGATATCGTTATTGACACCGACCTGCTCGGTGAATATGGTCGTACCGACCAGAAGGTGGACCATCTCGTGGGCTATAATCCTGTCGTTGTAGAGTTTCATACCGTCTTCGACCTGACGGCTAACGCCGCTTTCCCCGGTCCCAGGGGAGAAGTCCGCAGCGTCTAGGTTCAAGACGAAGTCCTTCTTTGTGACGGTAGTACCGTTATGGGCGTAGCCGGAACTTGCCATAGCCAAGATACCGTAAGGAGCATCGGTCAGTATGTTGACCCTTACAGATTCGCTGTAAGCGGTGGAAGTAGCGTCCATACCGTAATAATCCTTAATTCTTTTTGCAGAGGCCTCTAGCCAACCGTTTTTAAGCCCCTCTATTATGGCCGACTCCGCCGCCGCAGGATCGCCACCGGCACCGCTGATATCGACGTAGTCGTCCCCGCTGCCCTGTCCGAGGCCCGCCAGGATAGCTATGGACACCTTTTCAGCCAAGTCCCTTAGGGTATCGTCTTTGTATATGGTAACCGAGGCCCTTTTGCCATCTCCCTGGATCACCGTCAGCAGCTGAGGGTCTTCGATCAAAAACCTCCCATTTCGATCCCAGAATCTATCTATGTCGTACAGTTTTGTGCTACCGCTGGCGATATTTCCCGCCGGACTGACGGATATACCGGAGCTAGACGACATAGCGTACCCCATCCCCATGCCGCTTTGAGATAAAAGGAATTCACCGTGATCTATCACTTTAAAAATATTGGACTTTAAAACCTGCCCTCGGCCTGTGCTCTCCGCCTCGACCTCTATCCTGTAGTTTCCCTCTTGGGCTTTTTTCTGGCCGAATATATCGGTGGATCGGAGCCCTCCTCTTACGATCACGTCGACGTCAAGCCTGCTTGAGGATACCAGAGCCGCAGAGTCGCCGTTCAGCAGCTTCTTTTTGTTAAACTGGGTCGTCTGGGATATTCTGTCGATCTCATCGACCAGCTGATCCATCTCAAGCTGGATAAATCCCCTATCGTTTACAGTAAGGGTGTCGCTGGCGGCGTTTACCGAGAGCTCTCTCATCTTCTGAAGGATGGAATGAACCTCCCCTAGGGCACCTTCAGCGGTCTGAATCATGTTTATACCGTCCTGGGAGTTCTGGATGGCTCTATCCAGGCCTCTATACTGGCTCCTCATGCCCTCGGTAATGCCGAGACCGGCGGCATCGTCGGCAGCCTGACTGATCCGAAGGCCGGAGGACAGTTTTGCCAGAGCTCCCGTTATATCTCGGTTAGTCCTGGTAAGGATGTTAACCGCTCTCAAAGAGGATATATTGTTGTTTATAATCATGCTCGACGCCTAAAGAGAAGCAGGCGGTTCACCTCCGTTCCATCTTAAACTGAAAAGAACAAAAACTCCTGTTCGGGTATCGGACGTATTTTCCAGAAGCTGTAGAAAAAACGACGAACCGGGAATATAACCCTCGAGGTTCGTCGCTTTACGGTAGCTATTGGCCCTTCAGGAGCTGTAAAACCCCATCAGGAGACTGGTTTGCCTGAGCGAGAATGGAGGTACCGCTCTGTAGGAGGATATTTATCTTGGTGAAGTTCATCATCTCCTTGGCCATGTCCAGATCCTTGATTCGGCTTTTAGACTCCAGAAGGTTCTGAGATGCCACAGTGACGTTGGAGATAGTGTGTTCGAGCCGATTCTGATATGCCCCGAGCCTGGTCCTTTCGGTAGAGACGGTGTTAATGGCCCTGTCTATTCTAGAAAGGGTACCTCCTGCTAGGTCTTTGCTCAACACCGATGGAGACGGAGGCAAAAGGCCAAGGCCTCTTGCGGTGGAATCGCTGAACAGTAGCCCAACCTTTTCCCCTTCGTTGGCTCCAGTCTGTAATACCGTCTTGTTGTCCGACAGGTGGACCACAAAGGACATATCCCCTCCAGATAGGATAAACCCTTTGCTTTCATCGCTCCATCGCACATTGACCGCGTTGGAGGGATCTATGGACATATCGATACCGGGGTTGACGACACCGACGACCATGTTACCGGAAAAAACCGTTCCCGAACTGGTGACATCGCCGCTATGAGCGTCTTTGACCAGAACTTCCCTGATAGGCTCTCTGGACTGCTGAACGACGGAAAAGCCTAAAGCATTTAGAAGATCGTCATCGCCGGATAGGTTTATCCTACCGTCATTCCCTGGCACAGCGGACCTGAGGATCAAAGGAGCTGAGAGGGAGTAATCGCTGGAGTATTCGTCCTGTTTTTTTATCTCCGTCCATGTTGCGGTGATGTCAAAAGATCCATTCCCCGTGACAAAAACCAACAGATCCTCGGGAGACTCTTTTATGAAGAAATACTCGTTCAAGTTGCCACCACCAGGGTTATCGGAACCGGAGTAAGCCATTTCAGTGCCTTTATATACAACCTGACTATATGGAGAGACGTTATTGTAAGCTGGATTGACCAGAGGCCCTGTAGGCTGGTAGGTGGCACCGGGCAGGAAGCCGTTGGCCTCGGTAAAATCAACCATCTCCTCTGGTGGGTCTATTCCCGCTAGGAGAACTCCGTCCCTGGTGAAGATCTGTATAGAGTCAGGCTGGCTTATATCGTAAAGGTGAAGAAACACATCGGTGGACCCTTTTATCGCGGCAAAAGCGACCTTACCGGAAGTAAAACTCGCAGTCACGCCGTTGGTCAGCACCTCGTCGATAGGCTTCACGGGCAAAGACATAGTACCTTTTTCCGTCCTTATGGATTCGACGATACCGACCTTTCCGGAAGATATGGATGTGAAAAAGCCGTCCAGGCCCTTCGCAAGAGAGCTCTGTCCAAGCCCCTTGCCTACAGCGTCGTCCAGTTTACGTCGTGAACTACCCCCACTTATAGAAGTGGGGGCTTCCTGGTCAATATCTCTAACGAGACAAGTTCCCCCAGGCTCGAAAGGTCGTCCCGACCTCGTGAGTACCAAAGCTACACTGCCGTGCTAATTTCGGTGGGCAG
>NZ_FXBB01000007.1 GCF_900177735.1 Dethiosulfovibrio salsuginis
CAGCTTGGTCTCTATTACGTATCCTGCACCGCAGGAACCTTTTTCAGCGGTGCAGATATCCTTCTGGTCGCAGCTCTCGCACTGTGAGGGCAGATGCTCTACGATTTTATCCGGCTCATGGGGAAGCTGAAGGCCACTTCCTTTATGGCCCTTCTGAGCCCCTTTACTCTTGTCGCTTTTCTTCCTGGAGCTGGTCGGCTTGGGCTTTTTATAGCCGTCGCTGGAAGGAGGCTTAGAGCTGGTCTGGCTGTTTTGTTTCAGGATGGCTTCGAGTTCTGCCATACGGGCTTCCAGTTTTTCCTGGTTCTCGCTTAGGGTCTTAATTATCGCCTTGAGCATCTGGTTGTCCTCGAAGAGCTCTTCGTAGGTGGGCTTCTGAAACATGAATAGGCCTCCTTTCAGATTTATTCTGATGCCATGATAGCACGTTGCAAGAAACTAAGGAACTGCTGGTTTAGGAGCTAAATTCGCAGGGGGACTGAATAGTTACAAAACAAGATTTATCGCCTATTGGCGACAAGCTATCCATCCCCGCCTTTCGCCTTTGGCTTAGAAGATGGGGAATTCCGCTTGACCTGTTAAAGAGGGTTACTGGTTCGTAAAGGTCATCTACAAAGCCCCTTACGAGGATCCAGCGGTGAGCGATGAGCTGATCATGGTAGCGACCCTTACCTTCAACGTCGCTAAATAGGCACTTGCCAAGATACGATCCATAGTATAAAATACTCTTCGTCGAGAAGTGGTCCCTTCGTCTAGTGGCCTAGGACGCCGGGTTCTCAGCCCGGTAACAGGGGTTCGAATCCCCTAGGGACTGCCATTGAAATACAGAGGTCGAGGATAATCCTCGACCTCTTTTTCGCGTAGAGGAGGTATTGTAATGAAGGAGATCGGTATTCACGAGATAGGTGGCTTTTCCATAGGGCACAGCCAAAACCTGGAGGCCGCCACAGGGGTGACGGTGATTATCTGTCCCGATGGGGCGGTGACAGGGGTGGACGTTCGAGGAGGTGCCCCGGGAACAAGGGAGACCGATCTGCTTGATCCGGTCAACCTTGTCGAAAAGGTCCACGGCGTGGTCCTGGCGGGAGGAAGCGCCTTCGGACTGGACGCAGCATCCGGGGTCATGGAATACCTGGAGGAAAAGGGCATAGGTTTTGACGTTCAGGTGACGAAAGTCCCTATAGTGTGCGGTGCGGTGCTTTTCGATCTCACCATAGGCGACTGGAGCGTCAGGCCAGACCGGGCCATGGGATACGAAGCCTGCAAAAACGCCACAAACGAGGAACAGCCGGTAGGATCTATAGGGGCAGGCACCGGCGCCACGGTGGGGAAAATTCTCGGCATGGACCGAGCGATCAAAGGAGGCCTTGGAACCTGGGCCTATCAGGAGGGGGACATCAAGGTAGGGGCCATAGTGGCGGTAAACTGCCTTGGGGATATTATAGACCCCTCCGACGGATCGGTGGTCGCCGCCTGCCGCACCGACGGAGGCTTCGGAGACACCGAGGAGATCCTGATAAAATCCGCAGGTGAGGGAAAAAACCTCTTCGCCGATAACACCACAATAGGAGCGATCCTCACCAACGCAAAACTCACCAAGGCCCAGTGTACAAAACTGGCCTCTATGGCCCAAAACGGCTACGGCAGAACCATGAGACCGGCCCACACCATGTTCGACGGCGATACAATTTTTACGATGACCTCCGGCGAGGTCGAATCGGACGTCAGCGCCCTAGGGGCCATGGCCGCCAGGGCGATGGAAAAAGCGGTGCTTCAAGCAGTCAGGGAGGCCACCTCACTGTGTGGAGTTCCGTCTATAAAGGACCTATAAAGCAAGAGAGCGGACGACCTTGGTCGTCCGCTCTCTTAGGACCTGAACCGGAACTAAGCCTGGATATCCAGGTTACCGCCGATCCCCATGGAGGCCATCATCTCCTGGACCATCTGGCCCTGCATCTCAGCCAGATCCATGGTCTTCTTCTGAACCGCTACTCCGACCTTAGTCATGGTCTCCGCCTGTTTCATGCCGGTTATGCTCTGAACCATGCCCATATCCACGTGCCTCACCTCCTTGTAGAGGGATGTGTCCCTTTATGGTATCGGACGAAAGGGTCTCAACTATGAGAGGTGTCCTCGAGAATCCTGAAAAGGGCGTCCTTAAAGCACTCGCTCAAAGTCGGATGGGGATGGACGGTGTAGGCGACCTCTTTGACGGTCATATCCTTGGCGATAGCCAGAGCGGCCTCTGATATCAAGGTCGCCGCCTCTGGGCCTACGATATGGACCCCAAGTATACGGCCATCGGCACGATCCGCCACGACTTTCACGAAACCGTCGGAGCGATCCATAGCCAAAGCCATTCCGTTGGCGACGAAGAAAACCCTGCCAACCACCGTATCGTGGCCCTTGGCCACCGCTTCCTCCTCGGTCAAACCAACCACAGCTATCTCCGGGTCGAAGAAAATGCAGGAGGGAACCTTGGCGGGATCGACATAGTACTCCCTGCCAGCCATATGCTCGACCGCCGAAAGGGCCTGATACTCCGCCAGATGGGCCAACATCATGCCGCCGGTGCAGTCCCCTATGGCGTAGACCCCCTCTTTTGAGGTCATCATGTTCCGATCGACAGAGATACCCTGATCGGTGTAGGCCACACCGCTGGCCTCCAGACCGTAGCCCTCCAGGATAGGGACCATGCTGGCCGCCAGTATGAGCCTGTCGCAGAGGACCTCCAGATCCTTGCCCTCCGCCTCACCTTTGACCTTGAGGCGACCGTCCTCTTTAACCGCTTCCTTTATACGGAAGTAGTCCACCGTGGCTATCTTTTTCTTCTTGACCGCCTGACGGACCTTTTTCTTCACGTCCTCGTCGCAACGGCGAAGGATCTGGTCCGAGTGCTTCAGGAGGGTGACCTCTTTGCCCAGGTCTTTAAGTATTCCCGCCAGCTCGACGGCTATGACTCCAGCCCCTACCACCGCCACGGAACTAACCTGATCGGCCATGGACTGATCCCACATCCCCTGGTCGGTGACCGCCCAGTCACCGCCTATAACTCCCTCCAGATCGGATCCGGGAAAGGAGAGAGGCTTCGACATGGCACCTACGGCTATGATCAGCCTTCTGCCCTTAAGGACCACCTCTCCCTGGTCGGTGGAGATTTTTAGCTCCTTCTCCTCGCCGGAGAGATCCCCTAAGGTCCCAATCCCTTTTACGACGTCGACGGAACAACGATCCATCAGGGTGGCGATGCCCTTTTGCAGCTTGGAGACCACCGCCTCCTTTTTGGCCCACATTTTATCCACCGGCCCCAGCTTGCCTACAGCGTCGGCGTAATAGGCCTTGGTTGGAATACAGCCTCTGTTGAGACAGGTTCCACCTAAGCGGTCTTTCTCCACCAGGACGGTCTTAAAGCCCGCCTGGGAGGCGAGCTCGGCGGCACGATAGCCGCCGGGCCCTCCTCCCAACACGATCAGATCGTAGACCATAGGCTACCGCTCCGAGGGAGACCAGCGAAGGACGGGCTTTCTCGCAGCCAGAGTCTCGTCGAGACGGGAAACCACGGTGGTGTAAGGAGCGTCGTGGAATATCTCCGGCTTCTCCTTGGCCTCTTTGGCTATCTCCAGCATGGCATCGACGAACCGGTCCAGAGTCTCCTTTCCCTCGGTCTCCGTGGGCTCGATCATCATAGCCTCGTGGACAATGAGGGGAAAGTATATCGTCGGGGGATGGACTCCGTGGTCCATGAGCCTCTTGGCCATATCCAAGGTGGACACGCCGTTCTCTTTGTGCTGTTTCTCCCCGGAGATCACGAACTCGTGCTTACAGACCCTGCTCGCCAGAGGGATCTCAAAGTCGCCCTCGAGACGCTTCATTATGTAGTTGGCGTTCAACACGGCGTTATCCGCCGCCGCCTTAAGCCCCTCCGCTCCCATAGAGAGAATATAGGCGTAGGCCCTGACCAGGACACCGAAGTTACCGTAGAAGGAGCGCATTTTCCCTATGCTATCGGGGATATCGTAGTCGAAACGATAGGTCCCGTTCTCCTCGACCACCACAGGGGTCGGGATGAAGGGAAGGAGCCTCTTGCCCACTCCTACCGCACCGGAGCCAGGGCCACCTCCACCGTGAGGGGTGCTGAAGCTCTTGTGAATGTTGAGGTGCAACACGTCGAAGCCCATATCCCCAGGGCGGATCTTGCCCAGTATAGCGTTAGCGTTGGCCCCATCGTAATAGAGCAGACCACCGGCGTCGTGGACTATCTCGGCTATCTGAAGGATATCCTCCTCGAAAAGCCCTAAGGTGTTTGGGTTGGTGAGCATTATGCCCGCCGTATCCTCTCCTACCGCCGCCTTAAGGGCCTCTATGTCCACGTTGCCTCTGTCGTTGGACTTAACCTCCACAACGTCGTAACCGGCGACGGAGGCGGTGGCAGGGTTGGTGCCGTGAGCGGAATCGGGGACGATTATCTTGGTCCTCGTGGCCTCTTCGCCGTTTTTACGGTGGTAGGCCTTTATGAGAAAGATCCCCGTAAGCTCACCGTGGGCACCGGCGGCGGGCTGAAGGGTCACAGCCTCCATTCCGGTGATCTCCGCCAGCATAGAGGACAGGTCGTACATGAGCTTTAGAGCCCCCTGACAGACCTTCTCGGGCTGTAGGGGATGGATATTGGAGAAACCGCACAGTCTGGCGGCGTTCTCGTTTATCTTAGGGTTGTACTTCATGGTGCAGGACCCGAGAGGATAGAACCCCTCGTCGACGCCGAAGTTCAACTGAGAGAGATTGGTATAGTGCCGAATAACGTCGACCTCGGAGACCTCCGGCAGACCGGGATCCTCGGATCTCCTGAGATTTTCAGGAAGAAGGGAGGAAATGTCCCCTGGGACGTCGCAGGAGGGCAACGCCACTCCCATTCTACCTGGCTGACTCTTCTCGAAAATAGGCTTTACCTGGCTCAGCATATTACTTCCCCCCCGCTATGGCCACAAAGCCGTCGATCTCGGCCTTGGTCCTCTTCTCGGTTACCGCCACAAGCCAGCCGTTCTCCAGCTCGGGATAGTCGGCGGTCAGGTCGTAACCTCCTATGATACCTCTCTCTATAAGCCTCGAGTTTATGGCCTCAGGGGCTTCTTTTGAGGTTACCACGAACTCTCGGAAGAAAGGCCCTGTAAAGGGAGCCTGGAATGAGCCGGTCTTGACCAGCTCGTCTCTGGTGTAGGCGGCCTTGAGGAGACACTGTTTAGCCACCTCTTTAAGGCCCTCTTTGCCCATGAGGGAAAGGTAGACAGCCCCCGCAAGGGCGCAGAGGCTCTGGTTGGAGCAGATATTCGAGGAAGCCTTCTCCCTGCGGATATGCTGTTCCCTCGCCTGGAGTGTCAGGACGTAGCACTTCTTGCCGTTCCGATCCAAGGTCTCCCCCACGATTCTGCCAGGTATCTTTCTGACCAGCTTCTGGGTGGCGGCGAAAAAGCCAAAGTGGGGGCCGCCGAAGCTCATGGCGTTTCCGGCGCTCTGGCCATCGCCTACAACCACGTCGGCACCTAACTTACCCGGAGCCTCCAGGAGGGACAGGGCCATTAGGTCGGAAGCCACTATGAAAAGGGCCTTGGCATCGTGGGTCATATCGCCGATTGCCTTTAGATCCTCGACGGCCCCGAAGAAGTTGGGGCTCTGCACCACCACCGCACCGACTTTATCGGTCAGGTTGGCCTTCAGATCGTCCAGGTTGATCGCTCCGTTAGAGTGGCCTATCTCCTGGACCGTGATGCCTCTCAGGCTGGCGTAGGTCTCTAGAACCGCCCTGCTCTGGGGGTTTACCGAACGGGCCACCAGAACGAGGTCTTTTTTGGTGGACGCACAGGCCATGTAGACCGCCTCGGCGATGGAGGTGGCCCCGTCGTACATCGAGGCGTTAGCTACGTCCATACCGGTAAGCTCGCATATCATTGTCTGATACTCGAATATGGCCTGCAAAGTCCCCTGACTGATCTCGGGCTGATAGGGAGTGTAGCTGGTGGTGAACTCACTACGGGAGATCATGTGATCTATAACTACCGGTATAAAGTGGTTGTAGACCCCTGCACCTAGGAAACAGGAGGTCGAGCAGGCATCCAGGTTCTGAGCCGCCAGGCTTTTAAGGTGTTTAAGGAGATCGATCTCCGACATGGCCTCAGGGAGATCGAGAAGGCCCTTTAGTTTAACGGAAGAGGGAAGATCGGCGAAAAGGTCCTCCACCGATGAAACCCCTACGGTAGACAGCATTTCGGCCCTCTGAGCGTCTGTGTTTGGAATGTAACGCATTATGATCCTCCTTTTGTAAAAAGGGCCTCTGATATCAGAGGCCCTTTTTGGACTTTTATTTACTCCTGGCTATCGCAGAAAGAGCGGTAGCTCTCGGCATCCATGAGGGCATCGAGCTCGGAAGCATCGGATATCTCTATGGCGGCGATCCAGCTTCCGTAGGGATCCTCGTTTATGGCCTCCGGCGAATCCTCCAGGGCCTCGTTTACCTCGACTACCTCGCCGGAGGCGGGAGCGTAGATATCGTTGGCCCCTTTAACCGACTCGACGACGCAGAAATCTCCACCGGCGGATACGGAGGCACCGACCTCGGGAAGCTCGACGAAGACGATATCGCCCATGGCGTGCTGAGCGTAGTCGGAAATGCCGATGTAGCCCTTGTTTCCCTCTACCCTGATCCACTCGTGCTCTTTGGTGTATTTAAGTCCATCTCTGATATCGGCCATTATAATGTCCTCCTCTTATTTTTTATATTTTTTTCTGTAGAAAGGCTTCTTTATGACCAGGGCCTTTTTAGCCTTGCCCCTTATCATAACGTTTACCTCGTCGCCTATATCGGCACATCCCGCCTCGACCAGTACGGAGGCTATGTTTTCGTTTCTAGATGGGGAGTAACCTCCGGTGGTCACGTAGCCCACCTCTTTGCCGTCTACCTCAACAGGATAGCCGTTTCTGGGGACGCCCTTGTCGATCATCTGGAGGGCCAGTATCCTCCTGGGGAGACCTTTGGCCTTCATCTCCCTCAGGGGCTCTATACCTATAAAGCTATCTTTGTCCAGCTTGACGAAGAAACCGAGACCTGCCTCGAGGGGGGTTATATCCTTGTCTATCTCGTGACCGTAGAGGGGAAGACCGGCCTCAAACCTCAGGCTGTCTCTAGCTCCCAGGCCGATAGGAAGCACTCCGTCGTCCTTCCCTGCCTCTAGAATGGCGTTCCATACCTTTACCCCTTCGTCCCAGTTGACGTAGACCTCGAAGCCGTCCTCGCCGGTATAGCCTGTCCTGGAGACCAGGGCGTTCACCCCGGCGACCTTGACGTTCTCCTTGAAGTGGAAAAAACCGATATCCGAGAGGTTTACGTCGGTTATCCTCTGGAGGATATCCTCCGCCATCGGCCCCTGGAAGGCGACTTCCGCGGTTTTGGAGGAAACGTTCTCCGCCTTGACCTCTCCCTTGAGATTTTCCGTAACCCAGGCGAAATCCTTGTCCACGTTGGAAGCGTTTACCACCAGGAGTATTCTGGTGTCTGATGCCTTGTAGACCAGCAGATCGTCGACCACGCCGCCGTGAGGGTAGCACATCATATTGTACTGGACCTGTCCGTCCTCCAGGACGGAAATATCGTTGGAGACCAAGTTCTGGACAAAAGCAAAGGCATCTGGGCCCTCTATCCAGAACTCTCCCATGTGGGAAACGTCGAAAAGCCCGGCCTTGGAGCGAACGGTAAGATGCTCCTCTTTGATACCCGCCTCGTAATGGACCGGAAGATCCCATCCTCCAAAGTCGACTATGTTACCGCCAAGTTCGACGTGTTCGTGGTACATCGGCGTCTTCACGAACTCACCTCCGTTTTGATAGGCTGTCCAGTGACAGCTCTTCCAGAGAAAAAAGCGAAAAAAGCTACCTTGACTAGAACCTTACATACCTACACATATATACAACCTGAGGACAGTATACGTCAAGAACGGATACCTAATGACGAAGGGATTATACATAATACTCGATAGACCGTGAGCAAATTGAGGATAAAAAAAGACGAGGGACAGTTAATCCCTCGTCTTTTCAGAAAAATATTATTTTACTTTTAAAGTTCCATCTTCTTTATAATCGTCAAGAGCCTTGCTTACAACCTTCGCAAGTCCTATAAGTGCTATAAGGTTAGGGAACACCATAAGACCGTTGAAGGTGTCGGCGAGCTCCCAGACGAGGTCGACCTTGAGGGTGGAACCAAGGACGATAAAGGCCATAACCAGAAGCCTATAGGGCGTAAGTCCCTTCGAGCCGAAGAGGAACTTTATGTTGGCCTCTCCGAAGAAGTACCAGCCAATTATGGTGGAGAAGGCGAAGAACAGGAGACATATGGCTATAAAGGGGTTTCCGAAGGACCCAAGACCTATCTCGAAGGCCCTCTGGGTCAGGGCTATACCGGTGGTCTGACCGTCGATAGCGCCGGTCGCAAAGATAACCAGGGCGGTCATGTTAAGGACGATAAAAGTGTCGATAAACACGCCCATTATGGCGACAAAACCCTGCTGTGCGGGATGCTTGACCTTAGCGACTGCGTGAGCGTGAGGGGTCGACCCCATACCGGCCTCGTTGGAGAAAAGCCCTCTGGCTACACCGTAACGGATGGCCTCTTTGACCCCTACACCGATAAGTCCGCCGGTGGCTGCCTTAGGATCGAAGGCACCTACGAAAATCATCTTTATAGCAGGTATCAGGTTGGAGGACTGGGTAATAAGGACGTAGAGACCTCCCAGAAGGTAAAGCAACGCCATGAGAGGAACTACTTTCTCGGTGAAAGAGGCTATACGGCCGATGCCTCCGAAGAAAATGAGGGCACCTAAAAGGGCTACCCCTATACCGACCATAAGGTGAGGCACTCCGAAGGCGGTGCTGAACGCGTCGGCTATGGAGTTGGCCTGAACCATGTTGCCGATAAAGCCCAGGGCCATGATGATGGTCACTGCGAAAAAGCCCGCCATCCACTTGCTGCCGAAGCCGTCCCTGATGTAGTAGGCAGGGCCACCGGTGATCTGACCTTGGTCGTCTCTGGACTTGTAGGTCTGACCTAATACCGCCTCGGCGAAGATGGTTCCCATGCCGAAAAAGGCGGCGATCCACATCCAGAAGATAGCTCCCGGACCACCTGCTGCGATAGCGGTAGCAGCCCCTGCAAGGTTACCCGTTCCGACCTGGGCTGCTATGGCGGTCGCTAGGGACTGGAAGGAGGACATTCCGTCCTTACCGGCCTTCTCACCGCTGAGGGTAAGACCACCGAAGGTCTGCTTGCACACCGCACCGAACTTTCTTATCTGCACAAACCTAAGTTTAAGGGTGTAGTAAAGACCGGTTCCGCATAAAAGGACTATAAGGACATATCCCCAAAGAATGCTGTTTATCCCCTGTACTATGCTCATAAGCTGATCCATCGGTAGGGAACCTCCTAGATATAAATAAATTAAAAATAAAAAAAATAAGACATATATGAACTCAATTGTTCATATATTGAACCTAAAAGAACACACCCCTTTCTTGACTAAAAAAAATGAAGATCTTTGGACTTAAAAAATCGCCGGTTTCCGTAAAAATACGCTGTTGTTATCGCCTTCACATCTAGATTCTACACCAAAAGGAATGATAAATGAACCGCTTATTCCTGTTTTATAGAAGTCTTGCTCTAAAAATAATTCTGTATTATCCCAATACACAATATGGAGTCGGTTTGCCAATTGACATGAGTAAGATAAAGTGGAGCAAAAATTTTTTTGTACCTTTTAGAATCTATTTTGTTCGTTATAAGTTACAAAAAGATATATAAAAAAAGAGGCCCCTGAGGGGCCTCTTTTTTTATATATTAGTCTTCGTCTTTAAAGACAGTCTGCTCGGTTACCTCGGTCTCGAGGGCCTTAAGGGCGTTCTCGACCAGGTGACGGCGAAGTTTCTTCTCCTCCGCAGCGGTCATGTTGGGATTGCCCAGGGGGTGAGGGATCGCCACAGTCGGGATGATCCTGTTAGCCCCTACGCTGAGGGAGATAGGAACGATAGTAGCCATGTGGACCACAGGAACATCAGCGGTCTCCTCTATGGCCTTGACGAGCGTTGCACCGCAACGCGTACAGGTTCCTCAGGTAGAGGTGAGGATCACCGCGTCAACGCCGGCGGCCTTAAGCCTCTTGCCCATCTCGACGCCGAACTTCTTGGAGTTGGCGACGGCTGTGCCGTTTCCGACGGTGGTGTAGAAGAGATGGTGCAAAGAGCCGATACGGCCTTCTTTCTCGATATCCCTGAGAACGTCAACGGGAAGAACCCTGTCGGCATCCTGGTTGGCGTAGGTCTGATCGTATCCGCCGTGAGCGGTCTGATACTCACCCTCTTTGAGGTCCATCACGCCGGTGATGTCGTACTCACCAAAGTTCTGGGCGCTGGAAGCAGCGATGTGATCGGGGTTGCCAAAGGGCACGATACCGCCGGAGGTGACCAGGGCGATCTTCGCCTTGGACATATCCTTTATCGCAGGGCGGGGATCAACCCTATCGAAGACGGGCATTTTGTACTCCGTCTTGAAGGGCTCGCCTTTAAGCTTCTTTATGAGCATATCAATGGCACGCTCGGCACCGATCTTCTCGTAGAACGTGTTGATACGGACGCCCTTCTCGATGTAGCCCTCTTCCTCAGGGGTACCGATGGCCTCGCCTTTGATCTGCTTGAGCAGAAGGGAAGCCATAGCGGGAACGGCCTTGCCCATGCCTCTGGCGCTGTCGGCAGCTACGATAACGTAGGTGCCCTTTTTGTACATCTCAGCACCGGGGTTCTCGGGGTAGAGAGCGGTGACGGTGGGGATGCCCAGCTTCTCTCCGACGGCGCAGCAGATCGCTCCGCAGGCGGTTCCGTAACGACCGGCGTTGAAGCCAGGTCCTGCGACGAAGCCGTCGGCGTTGAATTCCTTCACCTTGGAGGCGATGAACTCGGAGGTCTCGTCGATGTTGTCGGCGAAGTAGTTATCTCCACAGATAACGGTGGCGACGATCTCGGCCTCGCCTTTGAAAGCGGCGTTAAGGGCCATACCGGGGCCGACTACGCCCTCTCTGATCTCAGGTCTGATGTCCGCTTTTTCCTCTCCGCCAATACCTGCGAAGAACTGATTTATATAATGAACCACACGATAGGTCATTTGTTCTCCTCCTCTTACGGCTACAGGGTGTACTTGGAGTACTGATCCCTGATTCCCTTTACCGCATCGGCAAGGGCATCGGGCTCTAGAACCATTTCCATCATACTGATCTGGTTCTCCCATTCCTCCGGGTCAGCTTCGTCCCGGATATCCTGCTCAAAAATATCGTAGACGGCGAGTCCCAACGGGACGCCGGCGAGAGGCCCTGCGTAGGTAGGGTCTCCGTTACACACGGTCTCGGCGTAAATCTCTGCGCCTTCCGCATCGGAGGATCCCAGTACGACCACCACGTTTTCAGCGCCGTACTTTTCAGCAGCGTCTTTAACGCGCTGCTGGTTCTGCAGGTCCATCGCTCCCGCCGCAGTTCAGACGAAGCACTCGGTTACTGCGAAAATTACTTCCGCGCCGCTGTCTTTGAAGCAGGCCTCCATAGCCGGGGCGGGAACGCCATCGCGCTCGCCCAGGAGGATCAATTTCTTTCCAGCCAACTTACCCATATCAGCAGCACCTCCTTATTATGAAATGGTGATCTATTTCCGGTCCCCCGCCGTAGCGGCAGGTCCGGCCCTGCCAGGAAAAGTTATATGGTGTAGGCACCGAGCTTGTTGAAGCCGAGCTCGTTGGTGGCACCGAGGATGGCCTGGATCTCCACCTCAAGGCTGCCATCCTCCTGAAGGGTTCCGAAGAATCCGCCAGCGATAACGTCGGCCACAGGAAGCTCTCCGATGATCTTCTCCATAGGAGGAAGCATGATCAGCTGGTTGGCGTTTCCGCCGGTGACGCAGGCGTCGCCTTCAGGGCAGGAGTCAGCCAGAGACTGGCTTGCTCCGTCACGACCGGCGTACTCGTCGGTGATGAGAACGGTTTTAATGCCCGCTCTCTCGGCCTTCCAGCAGTTCATGATAAGGTCGGCATCGGGGTTTCCGAAACCTTCCTCGGAGATGACCACAGCGTCGACACCGAGCATCTTAGCCAGCTTGATGGCGTAGGAGGAGCTTCTCTTCTTGTCGGCTAAGGTGACGTTCTCGTTGGTGACGATGACGCCGACGAAGTTGAACTCTTTTCCGTGGTGGGCATAAAGGTGCTTGATAACAGGGTTGTTAAGGTGAACATAGGTGTTGTTCTTGTCGCAGGCGGAGACGCAGTTACCGGAGATAATGGCACCGTCCATGGTCTCGGTGGGGCTGATCATAGTGGGGATTATCTTCTTTACGTCGACGCCGTAGATCCAGGTGTCGTGAAGAAGGCCCTGGGTCTGGAGCATGTAAACGTAGGCCACCTTGGGAAGACCGGGGTGAGCCTTCATGGCCTCCGCCAGAGGGGGGAAGTCGTAGGTCTCTACGCAGTCCGCCGCCGCCTCTTTGCAGCAGGAGGCGAGGTAGTGGGCGGTTCTGAGACCGGCCTGACGGCAGGCGGCCTCACGGGTGTGAAGCTCGACGCCCTCGGAGGGAGTCAGAACCACTACCAGGTTATTGGTCTTGGAGAAAGGAGTGTAATCCGCACCGGGACCGGTCATGTCCACGATGCCCTCCTGAGGAGCTACCAGACGGCCGGTGGTGAGAACCACAGCACCGTCAAGGACAAGGGTCTTGCCCTCTCCTACAGTGTCGACGTCGCCTATCCAGCCTGGGAACACCTCGTTGCCGCCGTCTATCTTGCAACGGGGCTCGATGGCGTCCTTGACTGGAAGGATGCGGACGTTCTCGCCGGGATGGGCCAGATCGAGGTCCACCCCCGCCAGTCTCTCGTCGTCGGAGAGCAGATCGATAAGTTCCTGCTTGTTGATGGTAAGGACTCCGTCTTTAACGGAAGTCTTGTCGCCGAAAACCAGCTTACTAACCTTTACCTTATGGAGTTCGAGTTTCAAAGCGACTCCCCCCTTCTTAGGATCGATATCGTTCATCTTTGATGAACGATATTTTATAAAATGCCCTGACGACCGGTATCGCCGAGCTAGTTACCTCTATACACGATCTGCGGACAGGGAGGGGCCAAAGCTCTCGAACCGAGAGCTGCTGGAAACCGATCAAACTCTTAGCATCATAAAGGCGACCTCCTCTTAGTCTGCGTCGTGATATTACCTAAAACAGGATAAAAAACAGCGAGTGACTGAACCTGAAGGCTCAGGGTAAATTAGATTTTTACTCCCTCTTTCACCAAAGTTTCCTTCATCAGATCGTAGTCCAGCACGGAACAATCGTCGTACATGGATTTAGGTGACGTCTCAGGGGTCAACCACCTGTCGGAACAGGACAGATAGACCTCTGCGGCCCTCTCCACCAGGGAAAGGGAGTCGCTATCCAGTGCGAAATCCTCGGGACGCTCAGGGGCCCTGAGCAACATTGTCCTAAAAGGCTGATGATAAGGTCGGAAGTTTCCATAAAGAGGGTGATTCAGCAAGGTCCACCCCTGATGAACTCGATCACGGCCCGCCACAACCACGTCGTATGCGGTACCGTCGAGCTTCACCAGCTCAAGACCCTCCTGATGAAGGGAGAAAAATGCAGGATTGTTGGTGATTAGGACTAAAGAACGGACCACGACAGACACTCCCTTTTAAAGCTAGGGTTAGGTCTCTGTCGTATGCCCAAAGGGACACCTTTCAGAGTGACGTCCGGTCGCAATCTTTTTGCCTGAGAGTTTCGGCCTATAGGCCTTGCACCTTCGGCGCCTCTATTCCGATAAATAATGGATTTAGAGAGGTCTCTCTTGCGACGTTCATCCGTACAACCCGATTGTACCCTAAAAGAGACGGGCGTCAAGAGGGCTGTGAAAAAAATCGCCCAAAAAAGGGGGAGCTTAATCCAGCCTCCCCCTTTTTTACATAAAAAACTGCTTTTTTACAGAAGCTTGTCCAGTTCCTGACGAATCTGGTCGATGGTCACCGAGTCGCCGCTGATCCTGGCCTGCTCCTCGCCGCCCTTCCAGAAGAGGAAAGCAGGAAGTCCCATTACCTTAAGGGAGATAGCCACCCTGCGGTTGCCCTGTATGTTGACCTTGCAAAACTTGACCTTGCCGTCGTATTCCTTGGCAAGCTCCTCGACTCCAGGCATGAGGGCCAGGCAGTGAGTGCACTTAGGTCCCCAGAAATCTACCAATACGGGAATATCGCTTTCCTTTACCTCTGCGTCAAATGTGTCCTTATCCAGCTCTATCATAGGTATCAGCTCCTTAGTTTTTTTAAGGGAATACAAGTCATTCCCGACCTGCCCCATTGTACCTAAAACCCCCGGTCAGTCAAGGGAAGGTATTTAAGGAACCTCTAAAAACGCTGATCCTCGGAAAGACCGTTCTGACGGAGCCCATTCGAGCCCGTATAGTCGACCTGCCGCCTTTGAGTGCGAATGGGGCGACAGGACGTCGCCCCAAGCCGAGGGGGCACAGGACGTGCCCTCCGAGGCGGTTCGTACGGAACAGGCAGGTCGAGTATGCGCTTGGGCGAGACAGGGCGCAGGCGGGACGGTCTCTCCGAGGGGAGTCAAAGGTGGGTTTTTAGAGGTGCTCCTTACAAACAGGCGAGGCCATGTGGCCTCGCCTGTTTGTCTACCATTTAAGTCCGGTGATGAAGATATAGAGAATCGAAAGAGGGGCGACGAACTTGACGAACATCACCCAGGCGTCGAAACCGGCGAAGAGAGGCAGCTTGCCGTTGTTGGTGAGCTCTTCTTTGGCTATGTCCTTTATGACCCATCCGACGAACACACAGATCAGAAGCCCTCCTATAGGCATCATGATCTGGTCGGTCATGAAGCCAGCGGCGTCGATAAAGTCCTTGCCACCGATCTTAAGGCCGCCTCCGAGGGAGATCGCCGAGGGGATCCCGAGGAGGAATATAAGGGTTCCCATGGTCCAAGCCGCCTTAGCTCTAGTCCATCCCTTGTCTATGAAGTAGGAACAGGCCACCTCGAGAAGGGATATGGCGGAGGTAAGTGCCGCCACGAAGAGAAGCAGGAAGAAAAGACCGGACCACATCATCCCACCGGGCATCTTGGAGAATATGCCCGGAAGGGTTATGAAGGTAAGGCCAGGGCCTGCACCGGGCTCCACTCCGAAGGCGAAAACCGCCGGGAAAACAACAAGGCCGGCGAGAAGGGCCACGAGGGTATCTAGGAAACACACCTGAGCGGCGGCACCGGGAAGGCTTATGTCTTTCTGGAGGTAACTACCGTAGGTGATCATACAGCCCATTCCCAGGGAAAGGGAGAAGAAAGCCTGTCCCAGTGCGGCAAGAACGGTGCCAGCGGTGACCTTCGAGAAATCGGGCTTGAGGTAGAACTCTATTCCCGCCCCTGCTCCTTCTAATGTGACCGATCTGCCGATGAGGATTATCATCAGGATAAAGAGGGCAGGCATGAGGATTTTGCAGTAACGCTCTATGCCTTCACCTACGCCTCTATAGACGACCCATATGACGGAAAACATGAATATAGCCTGATAGAGGACCACCATAACAGGATTGGATATAAACCCTCCGAAGGCCTCTCCGGCGTTGCCAGCTCCCGCTATCTCCATGAGGCCGGTGAAAGAGTGGAGGATATATTTGATCGTCCATCCACCGACCACTCCGTAGTAGGAAAGGATCAAAAAGCCACAGGCCAGACCTAGCCATCCCACCATGGGCCAGGCCCCACCTTTGATCTTCTCGAAGGACCCGACGGCGTTAAGCTGTGCCCTTCTTCCTATCACCAGCTCAGCCAACATAACGGAAAAACCGATACAGGCGACCATCAGAACGTAGATAAGGACGAAAGCTCCCCCTCCGTTAGTCCCTGTGACGTAAGGAAACTTCCATATGTTCCCCAGCCCCACGGCAGAGCCTGCCGCAGCTAAAATAAAACCGATTTTGCTCCCCCACTGTTCTCTCTCTTGACCTACTTGATTAGCCATAGACTTAGACCTCCTTTTGTCTGAATTCGTTTTCTGGACGAATCTGTCCCCATTATACACCAAAGTATGCATGTGAGAACAGTGCTTATTGATGGAGAATATATTCACGTCGGTTAAGAAGCAGCGGAAGATGTAAAATATAACGAGGAAGGGGATGGTTATATGTGTCTTGCGATACCTCACAGGATCGTGGAGATTTTAGAGGGCAACAGGGCGACAGCCAGGGCGGGGTCGGTGGTAAGGGAGATAAGGACCGACTTCATCGGATCTCCGGAGCCCGGGGAGAACGTACTGGTACACGGTGGCTTCGCCATTCAGAGAATATCCCCCAAAGACGGCGAGGAGCTGAACGACCTGTGGGGCAAAATCAGGGATCTCGCAGGGGAGGTATAACGTGATAAGGATCATGGAGGTCTGCGGCACCCACACTACGTCCATCTTTCGCCACGGACTAAGGGAGGCCCTGCCCGGCAACATAAAGCTCATATCGGGGCCCGGCTGCCCGGTGTGCGTCACCTCTCAAGGGGAGATAGACCAGGCGGTCAAACTTTCGGAGAGCAAAGACGTTATCGTAGCCACCTACGGCGACATGGTCAGGGTTCCAGGATCCAGCGGATCTTTAGCGGACAGAAGAGCCCAGGGAGCGGACGTTCGGGTAGTCCTGTCGGCCTCTCAGTGTATCGACCTAGCCAGAGAGAACCCAAAAAAACAGGTGGTCTTTCTAGCGGTAGGCTTCGAGACCACCGCACCGGCGACGGCAGCGACGGTCCTCCAGGCCCATAGAGAGGGCATCGACAATCTGTCGATTCTGTGTTTCCACAAAAAAGTCCCTCCCGCCCTGAGGACACTGGCGGAACAGAGTTGGTCAATCGACGGCCTGCTTCTGCCGGGAAACGTGGCTGTCATACTGGGACACGAACCTTTTCGTTTTCTGCCCGAAGAACGGGGAATCCCATCGGTCATAGGAGGCTTCAGCCCCGGTGAAATTTTATCCGCACTGGGAGAGCTGCTGAGGCAGATCAAGGCCGGATCTCCAAAACTGACCTCCTGTTATTCGTCGGTGGTGAGGCCCGAGGGAAACCCTATAGCCATAGACCTCATGAGAAAAGTGTTCAAAAGCGGCACAGCCCTGTGGAGGGGCCTAGGCCCTATAGAGGACAGTGGCATGGTCCTAAGGGAAGAGTTCCTCTCGATGGACGGTTCCATCAGGTTTAGCCTGAAAACCGAGGAAACCCCGGATCCCGAGGGCTGCATATGCGGCAGGGTCCTGTCCGGCCTCAGCGAGCCGAAAGACTGCCCGCTGTTTGGGGGGATATGCACCCCTGTGACACCGGTAGGCCCCTGCATGGTCTCCGGCGAAGGCACCTGCTCCGCCTGGTTCAGATACGGCAGAAAGGAATTGATCCGATGGAAAAGCTGACTCTAGGCCACGGAACAGGAGGAAGGCTCACGGCGGACCTCATAAAGAGCTTTTCCTCCCAGTTCGGAGAGGCTCTTACAGGAAAAGAGCTTGAGGACTGCTCTATGATAACCTCCGACATGGCCATAACCATCGACGGCTTCACCGTCTCCCCTAGGGTGTTTCCAGGAGGGGACATAGGCAAGCTGGCGGTATGCGGAGGCACCAACGACCTGGCGGTGAGGGGAGCTAAGCCCCTGTTTCTCGCTATGTCCATAATCGCCGAAGAAGGGCTGGACCAGGAGGAGCTTCTGTCCTACGGAAGAAGCGCCGCTTCGGTCTGTCTGGAGATCGGCGCAAAGCTGGTGGCAGGGGACACCAAAGTGGTCCCTAAAGGGGCGGCGGACGGGGTTTTTATAACCCTGGCCTCCGTCGGAAAGACCGAGAACCCTCTTGGGATGTCCCGGATAGAGACAGGGGATAAAATAGCGGTCACCACCTCCATAGGCAGACACGGCGCCACCATAGGGGCCCTGAGGTACGACCTATCGGTGGAGGGCCTTAAAAGCGACTGTGCCGCCCTCTGGCCCCTTTTAGGCCCTTTGGCGAAGATGGAGGGGATAAAGGCCATGAGGGACTGCACCAGAGGAGGGCTTGGGACAGCCCTTTGCGAGTGGGCGGAGGGAATCGGAAAGGGAATAGAGATCGACGAATCGTCGATCCCTATGGATCAGGGAGTTCTCTCGGTCTGCGACATACTGGGCTTCGACCCTCTCCATCTGGCCTGCGAGGGCTGCGCCATCGTAGCCTACCGACCGGACCAGGAGGACCGTGTCCTGTCGGCCCTCAGGTCCCATCCACTGGGAATCGACGCCGCCGCCATAGGGAAGGTGGTCGACGGGCATCCCGGAATGGTCGGGATGAATACGGCCTCCGGCGGAATGAGGGTTGTGGATATGCCGATCGGGGAGGTACTTCCCAGGATATGCTAAAAAAAGCCCATCGAAGCCATGTTCATAGCTTCGATGGGCTTTTTTTTACCAGAGCTCCGCTTCTTTTACGACAACCCTCTTTATGTCCAGGGCTATTCCAGACTCGTCGTCTATATGGACGACCACACCGTTCAGTCGCACGTCCTCCTCGGCCACCTCGAACTTGGAGGGAAGGCCGGTCAGAAACTTAGGCAGGACGCTCTCTAACTTCATCCCTATGGCACTGGCGAAAGATCCGGTCATACCTACGTCGGATATATAGGCGGTTCCTCCGGGGAGGACCTCCTCGTCGGCGGTCTGAACGTGGGTATGGGTTCCGACAAAGGCGGAGACCCTGCCGTCCAGATAGGCCCCTAGAACCCTCTTCTCCGAGGTGGCCTCGGCGTGGAAGTCTATAAAAACCGGAACGTCCCCCAGTTCGGCCAATATGCCGTCTATACAGCGAAAGGGACAGTCTATATCGGGCATAAAGACCCTGCCCTGAAGGCTGACCACCCCCAGGGAGAGGGAACCTTTTTTTATGACCGACACCCCCTGGCCGGGACAGCCGGGAGGGTAATTGGCGGGCCTGAGGATTCTTGGCTCCTGATCGAGGATAGGATAGATCTCCTTTTTATCCCAGATATGGTTTCCCGAGGTGAGACAGTCTATTCCGGTGGAAAACAGCTCTTCAGCCACCTTGGCGGTGAGGCCCCTCCCTGCCGCTGCGTTCTCGCCGTTGGCAATTACGAAATCGAAAGGTCCGTGATGCTCTCTGAGGTAGGGCAGTGCCTGGCCGGTTATGGACCGACCGGGCTTACCTACCATATCGCCTATAAAAAGGACCTTCATGCTACTTGGCGTACTCCACCGCCCGGAACTCCTTTATGGCGGTTACCTTTATCTGTCCGGGGTACTTCATCTCTTCCTCTATCTTCTTTGCTACATCGAAGGCCAGTTTGTTTATGACCCCTTCGTCGGAGATATTAGGGGCGACCATGACCCTAACCTCCCTGCCCGCCTGGATTGCGTAGGCCTTGGACACGTCCTTGAAGGACTTTGCCAAGGTCTCCAGCTTCTCAAGCCTCTTGACGTAGGCGTCCAGGCTTTCCCGTCTGGCACCGGGCCTGGCGGCACTGATGGCGTCGGCGGAGGCGACTATTACGTCGTAGACCGACTGTATCTCCATGTCCTCGTGATGGGCTCCTATGGCGTTTATTATCTCCGGTGGTTCGTTGTACCTCTTGGCAAGGTCCGCCCCTATGAGAGCGTGAGGTCCCTCTATCTTGTGGTCCACCGCCTTGCCGATATCGTGAAGGAGGCCCGCCCTCTTGGCGAGATCCTCGTCGGCCCCTAGCTCCGCTGCGATAATACCGGAGATATGGGCTACCTCCATACTGTGCTGAAGGCCGTTTTGGCCGTAACTATAGCGATACTTGAGGGATCCCACCAACCGGATCAGGTCTACGTGCATATGTTTGATCCCAAGGTCCAGAAGGCACTGCTCCCCTGCCTCCATAATCGACTCCTCCACCTCTTCGGTGGCCTTCTGGATAAGCTCCTCAATTCTGGCAGGGTGTATTCTGCCGTCGTTTACCAGCCTCTCCAGGGATATCCTGGCTATCTCCCGTCTCACAGGATCGAAACAGCTCAGAGTGACCGCCTCAGGGGTATCGTCGACTATTAAGTCGACGCCGGTCTCGGTCTCGAAGGCCCTTATGTTACGGCCCTCCCTGCCGATAATCCGGCCTTTCATCTCGTCGGAAGGAAGGTTGACCACGCTGACCGCCACATCGGAGGAGTGCTCCACCGCACAACGCTGGATAGCTGTGACGATGATCTCCCTGGCCTTTCTGGCGGCCTCCCAACGGGCCTTCTCCTCCAGGTCCTTTATGAGCATACCGAGAGAGTGCTGGGCCTTATCCTCCACCTCTTTCATGAGGATATCCTTGGCCTGATCTCTGGTAAGCTGGGCTATCTCCTCCAGCTTCTCGACCTGTTCCTGTTTGATCTTATCCGCCTCCTGAAGCTTTTTCTCCGCCCCATCGAGCTTGCTCTTCAGGTCGTCTTCCCTCCTGGAGACCCGGTCTAGCTTCTTATCCAGATTCTCCTCCTTCTGTTCCAATCGCCTTTCGGCCCTCTGAAGCTCGGACCTTCTGTCCTTCGCCTCTTTCTCCGCTTCCTGCCTCATCTGAAAGACTTCTTCTCTGACCTCCGAGAGAGTTTCCCTTTTTCGCTGCTCCCCGTCCTTGACAGCCTTTTTCACAATCTGATCGGCCTGTTTTTGGGCACTAAGGAGATGCTTTCCCCCGAGAGATCTGGAGATCAGGAGCCCTCCAGCGACGCCGAAAGCCAGCCCCGCCACGACTCCCAATATGACTGTAGATTCCATAGACAGATCTCAACTCCTTCATTTAATGACACTCATGGTGCCTATTGTACAGGTTCTGTAAAAAGCCAACAAGTCCTGAGAGTACATAAAAAAAGAGGAACCTTAAGGCTCCTCTTTTTTGCCGCATCGCAGCTCGTATTCCTCTATTATGTCCTGGAGGGAGGTTCTGGAGGTCACCGACTTTATGGCCTCCGCCACCTTCTCCCACAGAAACCTGGCGGGGCAACAACCTCCCCTGTCGCATGTGCCGTGATCGACGCAGTCGGATATACTGATAGGCCCCTCAAGTGCGTCCACTATTTCGTCGGCGAAGATCTCCGAGGGATGACGGCTCAGGAGATAACCTCCCTGGGCACCTCTAACGCTGGAGACGAGGCCGGACCTCCTGAGCTTGGCGAAAAGCTGCTCCAGATAGCTCTCCGACAGGGACTGGTTTCTGGCGACCTCGCTTATGGATATGGGCTTTTCCGTGCCATACCCCTTAGCCAGATCTATCATGGCCCTGAGGCCGTATCTGGTCTTAGTGGAAAGCTTCAAGGATGACCACCTCTTCCGTAAATAGGCCTAATCCAGACCTTTAGAAGAGGATATAATACCCCACCTTATTTGTCAAGAATTGTCCAGAGCTAGGGATCCTGAAAAACCGCCCCTTTATCGCCGGAGGTGACGAAACTGCGGTATCTCCTCATGTAGGACATCTCCGTCTCCTGACAGGAGGGAACCCAGTCCTTTCTCCTGATCTCCAATTCCTCCTCGTCCACCAGTAAATCAAGCCTCCTGGCCGGTATATCGATGGAGATGATATCGCCGTCCCTGACCAGGCCAATAGGACCACCGGAGGCCGCCTCGGGGGACACGTGGCCTATGGAGGCTCCCCTGGTGGCGCCGGAGAACCGTCCATCGGTTATGAGGGCCACCGAGCTGCCCTGACCCCTTCCCATTATGGCGGAGGTGGGGGCCAGCATCTCCCTCATTCCAGGCCCTCCCTTAGGTCCTTCGTAGCGGATGACTATGACGTCGCCGTCCACTATGACCCCTGCCATAATGGCGGCGCTGGCGTCCTCCTCCGAGTCGAATACCCTGGCTGGGCCACGGTGTACCATCATCTCAGCCATCACAGCGGTCTGCTTTACGACCGACCCATCGGGGGCCAAAGATCCCTTGAGTACCGCTATGCCACCCTCTGGATCCACCGGGGCCGACAGAGGTCTGATGACGTTCCGATCCGAGACGGAACAGGAGGCCAGGTTCTCCGACAGGGGTCTGCCGGTACAGGTCATCACGTCACCGTGGAGCAGCCCCCCGTCCAGCAGTTCCTTCATGACCGCCTGGATCCCTCCGGCCCTCCAGAGGTCCTCTATATGGTGCCGACCTCCTGGGCTCATGCTGCAAAGGTGGGGAGTCCTTCTGCTTATCCTGTCCATATCGTCCAGAGTCAGGCTGATTCCTGCCGCATGGGCTACGGCAGGCAGGTGTAAGGCGGTGTTGGTCGAGCCGCCTAAGGCCATATCAACCGCCACGGCGTTCTCAAAGGCCCTCTCGGTAAGAATGGACGACGGCCTGACGTCCTCTTTGACCAGGTCCATGATCCTCCTGCCTGCGTCCTTGGCGAGCCTGTCCCTGGCGGCGTAGACCGCCGGGATGGTTCCGTTGCCTGGGAGGGCTATTCCCAGTGCCTCCATCATACAGTTCATGGTGTTGGCGGTGAACATGCCGGAACAGGAACCGCAGGTGGGACAGGCCCAGTCCTCAAGCTCCTTAAGCTCCTGGTCGGAGATGGCCCCTACCGCCTTTTTGCCCACCGCCTCGAATACGGTGCTCAGATCGGTGGCACAATCCTTGCCCACCCCGGCCATCATAGGACCGCCGCTGACCACTATGGCCGGTATATCAAGGGTCGACGCCGCCATAGCCATCGCTGGGATTATCTTGTCGCAGTTTGTCACCAGCACAAGACCGTCCAGACCGTGAGCCTGGGTCATAAGCTCTATGGAATCCTTTATAAGCTCCCTGCTGGGGAGGGAGAACTTCATGCCCTTATGGCCCATGGCTATGCCGTCGCAGACCCCTATAACAGGGAACTCCAACGGTAGTCCTCCTCCGGCGTAGACCCCGTCCTTGACCGCCTGGGCTATCCTGTTGAGGTGGATGTGCCCTGGGATTATGGAGTTATAGGCGTTGACGACCCCTATCCAGGGCCTCTCTATCTCCCAATCGGTGTAGCCGTTGGCCTTTAAAAGAGACCTATGTGGGGCCCTCTCAAAACCCTTTTTCACGTTGTCGCTGTTCAAGTCAAATACCCCCTAAACTATCCCCAAATCAGCCCCGGCAAGAAAAGCACCAGCCGAGGAACGTAGGTCGCGATAAACAGCACCGCCACCAGAATAGCCACCATAGGCACTATAGGACGGCTTATCCGCTCCACCGGGAGACCGGTCACCGCACTAGCGACGTAAATATTTATGGCTACCGGCGGTGTCGCCATCCCTATGGCAAGCCCTACCGCCAGAATGACCCCGAAATGGATCAGATTCCCCCCGAGCTGGATTATAGTCGGCAGAAATATAGGGGTCAGTATTATAAGGGCCGACGACGTCTCCATGACCATTCCCGCCAACAGGACCACCACCACTATGGTGAAGTAAACCATGGCCTTGCTGCCGCCAGCGAAGCCCAGCAACGCCCCAGCTACGGCCTCGGGAACCTCGTAGAAGGCAAGTCCCCAACCGAAGAGCTGGGAGGTCGCTATGATGAACATTATGAGCGACGACGTCACCCCCGCCCCGACCACCAATTTATAGAATTTATCCCATGTCATGGACCTGTATATGAAGAAGGCCACGAACAACGAGTAGACCACCGCTATCGCCGCCGCCTCGGAGGGAGTGAAGAAGCCGGAGAAAATACCTCCCAGGATTATCACAGGGGTCATAAGCCCCCAGGTCGACGCCTTAAAACGGCGGAACCTCTCCTCCTTTGAGACCTCCGGAGAGGAGGGATAGTTCCTCCTTCTGGCGACCACCAAAGCCAGAGCTATAAGACCCAGGCCCATAAGGACCCCTGGCACGAACCCACCCATAAAGAGCTTTGCCACCGACTCACCGGCTATAACGGCGTAGAGCACCATTGGGACGCTAGGTGGTATAACCACCCCGATGGTCCCGGAGGCGGCTATGAGGGCTGAGGAAAAGTCCAGGTCATATCCCTTCTCCTTCAGGTCCGGCAGCAACGCCGACCCAACCGCGGCGGTGGTCGCCGCCCCGGAGCCGGAGATTGCGGCGATGAACATAGACGCCACTATGGAAACGATGGAAAGGCCGCCTTTTATCCTGCCCAAAGACGCCTCGGCGAAGGCGACTATCCTCTCGGAGATACCCCCTTTAGCCAGGATATCCCCCGCCAGGATGAAAAAGGGGACCGCCACCAGGGCAAAGGAGTTGTTGCCGGTGAACATCATCTGAGGGACCATCTGGAGCGGCAGGCCATCCATCACAAGAACCACCGTAGAGGCTATCCCAACCGCCAGCCCTATGGGCATACCGAGTGCCATCAGCAGGAAAAAAGCCCCGGCCAGAACCGCACCCATCACCGTTCACCTCCCATCAGATCGGCAAAGCCAGCTAAAAGATGAAGTATCACGACCGCCCCAAACAAAGGGTACATAGCGTAAACCCACCTCATGGAGATGCCCAGAGCTGGGGTGGTCTGGAAGGACTCGGTCCCCATCAGGATCCAGCCGTACCAAGCCACCACGACGAAAAACGCCACCGCCCCAAGCCTCATCGCCACCTGCACCGCAAGGCGAAGGCCAGAGGGAAGCCTGTCGGTCAGAAAGGATATCGAAATATGGCTTCCCCTGTAGAAGGCCACCGAGGCCCCTACCAGCGAAGCTGCCACCAAAGAAAAGCGGACCAGCTCCTCGGACCACACCAGGGCCTGAAAGAACACCCGACATACTATCTGGGCCATAGTCAGACCGACCATAAAGACCATGAGGGAAAAAAGGGTCACCTCACAGATACGGTTTACGTTAAAACTGAGCTTCCGCAGCAAAGCCATGTTACTCAGTATCCAGTATGGCCTGAACGGTGCCCTCTCCGAACTGATCTCCGTACTTTTCGTACACAGGGGCCACAGCGTTCCTGAAGGCAGCCAGATCGGGCTCCACTATCTCCATGCCCTGACCCCTCAAAAAGGCCATCCACTCCTCTTCCTTCTCGTTGTCCAGATCCCTGTTGGCCTTAGCTCCCGCCCTAGCTCCCTCGAGGACGACGTTCTGCTCCTCAGGGGTAAGCTTTTTCCAGGTCGCCATGCTCATCATAATCACGTTAGGGGCGTAGGCGTGTCTGGTTAGTGACAGATGCTTCTGGCTCTCGTAGAGCTTAAAGGACACTATGACGTTAAGTGGGTTTTCCTGACCGTCGATGGTCCTTTGCTGGAGGGCCGTCAGTGCCTCGGTCCAGGCCATGGGCACGGCGTTAGCGCCGAGCTCTTTGAAGGTATCCACGTAGATAGGGTTCTGCATCAGCCTGATCTTGAGGCCCTTTACGTCGTCGGGGACCGCCACCGGCCTGACGCTGTTGGTGAGGTTTCTAAACCCTCTCTCGCCGTAGGCGAGGCCCTTCCAGCCGAAGCCCTCCATCTCGTCCAGAAGTCCCTGGCCGATAGGACCGTCCAGCACGGCGTAGGCGTGGTCGGGATCCCTGAAGAGGAAAGGCAGATCGAAAACCCCAAAACGGGGCATAAAGTTCACTATAGGACCACCGGTGATTATGGCGGCGTCCACCACTCCCATCCTGAGGCTCTCAAGGAGGGTCCTCTCGTCCCCTAGCTTGGCGTTAGGGAACACGGTGACCTTAAGACTACCGTCGCTGCCTTGTTCCACGACCTCCTTAAACTTCAGGGCGCACACGTGAAAGGCGTCCTGCTCGTTGACCACGTGGGCGAGCTTTATGGTCCTGGCCTTGGCGAAACCGACGGAAACCATGGCTATGGACATAGCCACCCCTAAAAACAGCACAAAAAACCTCTTCATCCTTATTCCTCCCCTTCTACTGGTAGGACCAATGGTACTACCAAAGCTGAGGACATTATAGTAGAATAGGTTTTCCTTGACAATAGGGAACCGCTAAAAACTAGATGTTGAGTCACCTCGGAGAGACCGTTCCGCCTGCGCCCTTGTCTCGCCCGGGCGTATACTCGACCTGCCTGTTCCGTACGAACCGCCTCGGAGGGCACGTCCTGTGCCCCCTCGGCTTGGGGCGACGTCCTGTCGCCCCATTCGTACTACACGACGGCATGTCGAGTATACGGGCTCGAAGGGGCTACGTCGGAACGATCTCTCCGAGGGTCAGAGTTTTTAGATGCACCTAACAGGGATTTTTGAAAGGAGAGCGTCGACTATGGAAACTAAGAGAAAGGCCCTCATAGACAGGATTATGGAAATGTCCCGACAGGGACGGTTTGTATCGGGCAAGCTGCCCTCGGAGAGGGATTTTGCCCAGGAACTGGAGGTCAGCAGAGGCTCCCTTCGGGAAGCACTGGTCACCATGGAGGGCATGGGGATCGTGGAGATAAGAGGTAGGGAAGGGGTCTTCGTGGTACAGAGACCGGAACGCCTGGACCTATCCCTCTCGGCGGTGATGCTCTGGCCCGACCGCACCATGGACCACCTTATGGAGATGAGAAAGCTGGTGGAGATCCCGGCGGCAGGGCTTGCGGCCAAGAGGATGGACGGAGCGGATATGGATAAGATCAGAAAGTGTCTGATGGAGCTTGAGAGGGTTGACCGATCCCCTGAGGAGGACGGAGCCAGATGGGACTCGCTGCTTCATATGTCGGTGGTGGAGGGGGCGAAAAATCCCCTCATATCCAGAGTCTTCGAGGGGCTTGCCCTGCTGATGGAGCGGTATATAGGCAACACCAGAAGGCAGCTGTTCGCCACCCCTGGGTTGCCTGAAGCGGTTTTAGATCAGCACAGAAGGCTCGTGGAGGCCCTGGAGAACGGTGACGACATAGGGGCCATGAGGATCACCGAGGAACACCTGGAGATGGCGGACAGGCTTTTTAGGGAAGGGCTCTAACAGCCCTGAAGATCACCGAACGAGGAAAGCCCCTTCGTTCAAGCCGTCCCACTATTCGACGGTCCTCCACCGATGGTCGCCAGCCTCTAACCAGCTCGGCGGCCCTCTGATCCTCGTCTATCTCCCCCTCCTCCAGGGCGTAGGCGATAAAGTCTCTGGAAACCCCCTTTTCCCTGAGGGAATCGGATATACGGCGGATCGACCAGTCGGGATGGCTGTCGACGAAAAGGACGGCGTAAACCTGGTCGTCTATCAGGCCAAGCTCCTCGTATCGGTCCAAGAGGCCATCGGCGAAATCGGATGGACAGCCTCTGGCCTTCAGCTTTCGCCTGAGGTCCCCTTTGGTGTAGGCTCCTCTGGACAGGAGCTTTTGAAGGTATGACTCGTGTTCTTCCATGCTTCCTCCTACGCCGTGGTGGCTATGCCAAGCTTACGGCCGTACCGCCTTAACACAGCATCCCTCAGGGACGGAAAGGACGACAGATCCCTATCCTCCTCGACCAGCCTGAAGGCCCTCTCCCTGGCGGTCTCCAGAAGCTCGACGTCCCTTATGAGATCGGCCACCTTAAAATCGGTTATACCGTGTTGTCTGACCCCGCAGATCTCACCTGGTCCCCTTATAGCCATATCCGCCTCGGCGACCGCAAAACCGTCGGAGGATCGGCACAGGGCCTCGAGCCTCTGAACTCCCTCGGTGGTCTTAGGCTTGCCGAGCAAAAAACACCAGGCCTGTTCCGAACCTCGGCCCACTCGGCCTCTGAGCTGGTGGAGCTGGGAGAGGCCGAACCTCTCGGCGTTTTCGACGACCATCACCGTGGCCTCGGGCACGTCCACCCCGACCTCTATAACGGTGGTACAGGCCAGTATAGGCTTCTCGCCGGAGGCAAAGGACCTCATGACCTCCTGCCTGGCGGAAAGGGCCATCCGACCGTGGATCATCCCGACCTTATCGCCAAAACGGGCCTCTAAAGCGGCGAATCGATCCTCAAGAGGACCTGCGTCCAGGTGCTCGCTGCCCTCTATTATGGGACACACCCAGAAGACCCGCCTGTCCCGGCCGATCTCTTTCTCCATAAAACCGTAGAGATCGTCTACTTTGTGTTCCCCTATAACCCTGGTCTTCACCGGAATACGGCCTTTAGGCATGGTTCGGATAACCGACACCGAAAGATCGCCGTAGACCGACAGGGCCAGCGTCCTAGGGATAGGGGTCGCGGTCATAACCAACACGTGAGGCACCCCTTTTGTCCCGATGGCGACCCTTTGGAGGACGCCGAAGCGATGCTGCTCGTCTATAACCACTAACCCCAGTTTTTTGAAAGAGACATCCTCCTGGATCAGGGCGTGGGTTCCTATCACCACGTTAACATCGCCGGAGGAGATATCCTCCAGAAGAGACCGCCTCTCCCCTTGAGGAAGGCCACCGATTAAGGTCTCAACCCTGACGCCATAGGGGCTCAGCATGGACTCAATCCTGGAGCCGTGCTGCTGAGCCAAGACGGAAGTAGGAACCATAAGGGCCGCCTGAGCTCCGCCGTCTACCGCCTGCATCATAGCCAGAAGGGCCACGGCGGTCTTTCCCGACCCCACGTCGCCCTGAAGGAGTCGGTTCATAGGCACATCGGAGGCCATGTCGCCGCCGATCTCATCCAAAACCCTGGACTGGTCGGAGGAGAGGGCAAAAGGCAAAGCCCTCTCCAGAGAGCTCCGAAGAGGGCCGTTGCAGGGCAGAGCCGGGGCACCGACAACCTTATCCCTCCTCGATCTGACCGTAGCCAATCCCAGCTGGAGGGTAAAAAGCTCGTCGAAAGCGAGACGTTTTCTGGCGTCTCGCCATGCCTCCGGCGAGGGAGGACGGTGCATCGTCTCGATAGCCAGTCGCAGGTCGATCAGCCCAAGCTCGGAGCGGATAGATTCAGGTATAGGGTCGTCGACGGCACACAAAAAATCCCTGAGGACATGGTCCACCGTTGTCCTCATCCACTGGTCCGATAGGCCAGCGGTGAGGGCGTAAACCGCCACTATACAGCCCATCTGCCTCGGGGGCCTATCCTCCCACAGAACCTCCACCTCAGGGTTTACGAACTGACGGAGCCCTCCTTTATAGGAGACCCTGCCGTGAAGCCCTAAAGACCTGCCCGGGGCGAGCAGATTAGCCAGATTACGGCTGTTGAACCATATGGCCGAGACCAACGCCGTGCCGTCGCTCACCATCGCCTCGGTTAAAATCATCTTTTTGCGGGAGGAAACACGGCTGTCCACCGAGATGACCTTCACTATAGACGAGCAGACCGAGTCAGGGGATATCTCCGACAGCTTTGAAATCGCCCTTCTGTCCTCGTATCTTCGGGGGTAGAAATGGAGAAGGTCCTCTACGGTCTCGATCTCCAGTCGGGCCAGCCTGGAGGATCGGGCCTTTCCGACCCCTTTGAGACAATCCACCGGGCTTGTAAGGTCGATCACAGCAGTTCCCCTTCCCCTCCAGTGTTCGCCTCCACCAGGCTGGAAAATCGGGCAAGAAGGGCCCTGAAGTCGGCCATAAACAAATCTCTGGTCTTTCTTGCGTCGTCGCACTGACGGAGAATCTCGTCCTTTCGGGCCTTGGCGTCGGATATAATGCCCTCCGCCTTGCTCCTGGCCTCGGCGATAATGGCGTCGGCCTCCTTTCTGGCTGAGCCAACTCTCTCCTCCGAGCTTCTTTGGGCCATAAGCAGGGCCTCCTGAAGTGAATCCCTCAGGTTATCGTACTCCTTGAGCTTCTCCTCCAACCTTTTGATATCCTGCTCAAGACCGGACTGACGCTCGGCGGTGTACTGTAACGTGTCGGCCACCCTATCTAAAAAGTCCTCCACCTCGTCGGGATTATAGCCTCTGATAGCCTTGGAAAAAGAGACCGACTCTACATCCAGCACCGTTACAAGGCTAGTCACCCTCTCCCTCCGAGGTATCGTCCTCCACTATCCACTCCTCACAGGCGGTCTTTACAGGAGTGGCCAAAAAGGTGGTCTTAGAGACCCTAAAGAGAGCTCCTCTGGACGCCACGACGGTCTGATGAAGCGACTCTAAGACCGAGTTCGCTTCATCTACCTCGACACCTCCCAGGTCCACCAGCACCAGCCGGCCCTGTCTGAGGGCGGTCAGCATATCGTCCAGAAGCTCTACAGCTACCGCACCTCGGCATAGCACGACCTCCGCCTTAGGAGGAAGGGGCCTCATAATCCTCTCTTTCCTCTCCTCGTCGGAGGAAAGTGACGGAGCAGGAGCAGCCTCCGAGGGAGGGGGCTCCACGGGATCTTTGCTGGATTTTATCTCCGCCGCCACCTCGTCCTGTCTCGAATGATCGGTTATAACGATGTCCTCGTCATCGTAGTCCTCCGACATTCCTAGGAGATCAAAAAGCTTGTTCCACACCAACTTAGTTCACCTGCTTTCTCTGACGCCAAAAATAGACGAACCAATCCTGACCACCGTGCTTCCCTGTTCTATAGCCAGGTCAAAATCGCCGCTCATCCCCATAGATAGCTCTTTAAGAGGGAGGCCGGTCTCTTTCGACATACCGTCCCTAAGGAGCCTCAGCGACTCAAAGGCCCTCGCGGTGTCCGACCGATCGTCGGAGAGAGGACCTACGGTCATAAGTCCCTGGATGTCCAGCCCTGGGCAGCTTTCGATCAGCTGCATCAAAGTAGGCAAACCGTCCTCAGGGGCCACTCCGTGCTTTGCCTCCTCGCCGGAGGTGTTTACCTCAATCAGCACCGGATAGGGGGCCAGCCCCATCTCCTGAACCAGCCGGTCTAAGGTCTCGCCTAGCTTAAAGCTGTCGAGGCTGTGGATCATGGAGAAAAGGGAGAGGGCCTTTCTGGCCTTGTTTCTCTGGAGATGGCCTATAAGATGCCAATTCACCGGATGGCCTTCAGGCCACACATCTATTTTAGATTCGCCTTCCTGAACCCTGTTCTCCCCAAGCCCCCACAGAAGGCCTGTATCAACCGCCGGAAGCAGGGCCTCTACCGGGTGGGTCTTGCTCACCGCCAGTAACTTTACGTCCTCAGGCCCTCTGCCGGATCTGAGGGAGATCTCTTTTATGTCATTAAAGACGGAGCGAACCTTATCCTCTATAGCCATAGAGTCTACCATAACTTGATCCTTCCTTCCTTACCTATCATTCCGTTCAATAGTACTAAATTTCCGGGATTCAGGCCACCGTAGACCAGAAACCGGTCTCCAGGCATAGGGATACCTCGGACCTCCCTGAAAAAGACTCGATCTCCACGAACCTGAAAAACCCCTTTTTTGCCGTTCTTTATCACAACCGCCGACTCGGGCAGTTCCGCCCCACGCCACTCTCCACCTTTAAGGTATATGGTCATATCCCGACGAACCAGGGAGGACAGAGGGAAAAAAGGCATATCCATATAGACCTTTAAGACCTGGCCCATAACCTCGACCACCCGGACATCCCCTCTGAAAGGGGAACCTAGGGGATCGAGACGAAACTCGATAAACCCCGACTGGGCCTCCGACTTGAGGGACTCGGTCAGAGGAGAGTAAAACACCGCCCTCAAAACCTGAGGCTGGGGGATCAGCTTTCCTATGACCCTGTCGGACCGGCTCTCGGCGAAATCGGGAAACATCACCGCATCGGGCACCTCAGGGAGGGAGAACGACTCGGTCCATATGGAGGAATAACGCCACGACCCCTCCAGACCATCAAGGCCGGGGATAAAATATCCCCTTTTGGAGGAGTATACAGGATTTCCTTTTCCCCCCTTCATAACCGTGGCTATAAGTTCGCCTTTGGATATAGAGGCCGGATTGGAGCCGTAGCGATACTGAACCGAACCTCTAGTGGAGGACCTAACGAGCTCTTCCCTCCATATAAGCACCGCTCTGACCGGCACATCCTGACGGTAGAATGATGGCCTAGCTGTCACCAGATCGGGGATCGACATAGTGGTGTGCCACCACCAGGCCATATAAATGGCCACCGCTACCAACAGGGTAGAAAGCACCAGCAACCCGTACACTATTCTACGTGCTTTCGTACTCAGATATACCACCTCCGTACAAATATACCGTCCTATTGTACCTCAACAGGATTGTAACCGACCGGGCACAGCTAAAAAACCATATCACAGATCACAAGACAGCTAAAAAGGCTAAAAAACCGCAAAACCAGCGAACATCACCTGCATAAAAAGAGAGATGATCCATTATAAACGCACAAATATCGGTATCACAGCAGGCAAAAAACGTAAAACGCTTGCAAAAACAGCAGAGAGGTGGTATAAGAAAGCATCTTTTTTGGGAATAAAAAAACAGGAGGGGATTCGCCATGGAGGTATCCAGACCTAGAGACATTTTTGCGATGAACGTATTCGACAGAAAGACCATGAAGGAGATGCTGCCGGAGGAGATTTTCAAACGTCTTCTGGCCTCCATCGAGGGAGGACAGAAGCTGGACATCTCCATCGCCGACTTCGTGGCAACCGCCATGAAGGAATGGGCTGTATCCAAAGGGGCGACCCACTACACCCACTGGTTTCTGCCCAGAACCGAGACCACCGCTGAAAAGCACATAGCCTTTCTGACCACCGACGAGACGGGGTCTCCCCTGGATTCCTTCAGTGGAGCGGAGCTGGTCAAAAGCGAGCCAGACGCATCGTCCTTCCCCTCCGGGGGGATACGGTCCACCTTCGAGGCCCGAGGATACAGCACCTGGGACCCTTCAAGCTCGGCGTTTATAGTGAGAAGCCCCAAGGGGGCGACCCTTTGCATACCGTCGGTGTTCATATCCTACGACGGGACCCCTCTGGACATGAAAACCCCTCTCATAAAGTCCATCGACGTGGCGAAAGACAGGGCCATGAGGCTTCTGAAGCTCTTCGGAAACAGGACGGTCAAGTCGGTTGAGGTGACGGTGGGTGCGGAGCAGGAATACTTTCTGGTGGACGAGGAGAAGGCCAACAGGAGGCCGGACCTCCAGTTCTGCGGCAGGACCCTTTTAGGGGCCCCTTCTCCTTTAGAGCAGACCGTGGAGGCCCACTACTTCGGGGCCATCCACCCCAGAATACTTGCCTACATGGAGGACGTTGAGAGGGATATGTACCGAATGGGCCAGGTTCTAAAGGCTAGGCACAACGAGGTGGCCCCCTGCCAGTTCGAGTTCGCCCCGGACGTCTCGGAGGGCAACCTTGGCTGCGACCAGAACCACATACTGATGGAGATAATGAAGAAAATGGCCCTGAGGCACAAGTTCAGGCTGCTCCTCCACGAAAAGCCTTTCGCAGGGGTCAACGGAAGCGGAAAACACCTGAACTTCTCCCTCAGAGACAGCGAGGGCAGAAACCTGCTGAAGCCCTCCTCAAACCAGAGGAGAAACATCCAGTTTCTGACCTTCTTAGGGGCCTTTCTGCTAGGCATGTCCAAACACAGCGGCCTGCTCAGGGCATCTATAGCCTCGCCGGGCAACATGCACCGACTGGGAGGACACGAGGCCCCTCCAGCCATAATGAGCGTCTACCTCGGAGAGGTACTGACCCACATACTGGACAACATAGGAAAGGGCCTGCCGGACAAAGTTCCCTCTCGGTCCCTCATAGACTTAGGGCTAAACAGGCTTCCGTCGGTTTTAGCGGAAAACTCGGACAGAAACCGCACCTCCCCTATAGCCTTCACGGGAAACAAGTTCGAGTTTAGGGCGGTAGGATCTCCTCAGGCCATTTCCGGCCCTCTCACCACGGTGCTGGCGGTCTGGAGCTCCGGCATGGAGGAGATGGCGGACATGATAGAGAGGAGGACGGTAGACGGCAGGATGGACGTCACAGACGCCGCCTTAGAGGCCATAGGACACGCCGCTAAAGAGAGCGCAGCGGTGCGGTTCGAGGGCAACGCCTACACCACCGAGTGGATGGCGGAAGCCAAGGCAAGAGGGCTGGTCATAGCGGAAAACACCGTGGAGGCCCTGGACCAATACCTTATCCCGGAGAACAAGGCCCTCATGGCAAAGCTGGGGATAATGGGAGAGAGGGAGCTCGAGGCCTACTACGAGATAAGGACCGAGCAGTACGTCAAGGCCATGGACGTGGAGATGGGGACCTTGATATCGATGATAAGGGAAGGTGTCCTGCCGGCCATCACCAAGCAGATAACCTTAGAGGGCAACGGCCTAAAGGCCCTGCCCCAGGGATGGGAGCAGGACCTTGGTCCATGGGAGAAGGGCCTGAAGGACATGATAACCCTCAAAAACGGCCTCATAACCGCCAGCCACAGGCTTGAGGACCTGAGACACAGGGCACAGGCCATGGACCTGGCGGAGAGGGCAAAGGTCGTTACGGAAGACGGCCTGCCCCTTATGGCGGCGATCAGGGGCATGAGCGACGGGGCGGAGCTGCTTATAGCAGGGGACCTATGGCCCTACCCCAGATACAGGGAGCTGTTTTTGGTGGACTAAGCCAAGAGCACCTCTAAAACGTCGCTCCTGTTAACCCCATGCGGATCGCATATTTGGTTAAGTCAGCGACAGAATGTAATTTCAACTTATTCATAAGACTCTGCCTGTGGTTATCCACCGTTTTGATGCTTAACCCCATGGCTAATGCCATATCTTTAGAGCTTTTCCCCTCCGCTATAAACTGGAGGACCTCCCTCTCTCTAGGGGTAAGGTCCTCCTTTGGAACCTCGTTTGTCAATATATCCTCCAGAGAATCCAGGGTTATCCTCGTGGATCGCTGGATGCTGGGGCCAAGGTAGAGCAGACCGTCTAGTACCGCTCTTATGGCCCCAGCAAGCTCATCGGTGGCACAGTCTTTGAGGAGGAACGCCCCGGCACCGGCCCTAAACATCTCCACCACGAAATGGTGATCCGAGTGCATAGACAGAGCCACCACCGCTATACCCTCTTTCACCAGCCGTCTAGTAGCCTCTATGCCACCCATTCCTGACATTACTATATCCATGACCGCCACGTCGGGGCGCAGTTCCGTCGCAGCCACCAACGCCGCCCTACCGTCGGAGACCTCCGCGACTACCTCCATATCCCCCTCGGCCTCCAACAGCATGACCAATCCCTTTCTGACTATCTGATGGTCATCGGCAACTAAAATCCTTATGGTCAAATTAATTCCCCCTCTTGATTATCACCGTGGCGACGGTTCCCTTACCTGGCGCAGAACGGCATATGAGTTCCCCTCCCGCTTGGGCCAATCTCTCTTTGAGGCCGAAAAGGCCAAAGGAATTGGTCGTTCCACGGTCCAGCTCTTTGGAATCGTAACCTACCCCTTTGTCCGACACAACCGCCACCAGATTCTGACCTCTGGTGATTAGTTTCACCTCCGCCCGATCGATCTGACCGTGTTTAGCCACGTTTATCAAAAGCTCTCTGACCGCCCTGAAAAGAAGTTCCCTTTGAGGTTTGTCCAGGTCATACCAGGACCGATCGTGGAATATTTGGACCGACAGGCCGTGGTCCTCTTTAAGCTTTTCACAGAGTCGCTCCAGCGCTGGGAGAAGCCCCAGCTCGTCCAGGAGGGGAGAAGCCAGCTCGAAGGTCATCGTTCTGGTCTCGTCGATAACCTGATTCACCAGGGAGATTGCCCCATCCAGGACCTCCGCCTCAGGCCCAAGGGATCTCTTGGCCAATCCCAGGCTTATCTTGACGGAGGCCAGGTTCTGACCTACTACGTCGTGAAGATAGGAGGCCATCTCCCTCCTTTTCTCCTGCTCCAATCGGTCCAGACGACCTATGAGATTCCGGAGCTGTCTGGCGTAAGCCCTCTCTCTTGCGCTCGCCTTTATCCGCTCCGAGATGTCCCTCATGACTATGAGAACCGTAGGTCCGTCGTCTTTGAATACCATCAAGTTCATCTCCACAGGGATATTCTCTCCCCAGGTTCTCCTGAGTCCACCTGTGAGGGACACAGGGGAATTAGAGTCATCGATAAGGGCCTCTATACGCTTTAAAGAGGTAGCGTTAAAAACGGTGGACAGAGGCATGCCTAGCAGATTTATCCCCCTTCTGCCGGTTATTTCCTCCGCCGCTGGATTGGCAAGATCCACCCTGTAACGCTGGTCCTTCCCCTGTCGGCATAGGAGCACCGCATCGCCTATGGAGTTTAGGATCCTGCGATAGCGGAAATCCCTCTCTTCCAGTATTTGACGGGACATTCGTCTCTCCGCTGTGACGTCCAAACCGGCGACGAGAACCTCTTTAGATGAAGGTCCATAGGGAACCACGTTAACGATCATAAATCGCTCCTCACCGTCCAACTCGAGGGTTATCTCCTGACCGTATAGACCGTACCCTTGATCCATAACGGCCTTGGCCAGAGAGACCACCACAGGGGCGTCCTTTAGAGCTAGACCTGACTTGTTGACCATTTCGACCGCTCCCTCGGTGACTAGAGAGATAGCGACAGGAGCACTCTCAAGGATAGCCCATATAGCCTCTTTTCTCCTTCGCAGTTCCTCCTGAAGCAGGACGGTAGAGGTCACGTCTCGTCCTACGGCCTGTATCTCCGATCCGGAGCTCCAGGCCCCTGGGACCTGCGACAGGTTCCACTTTATCCAGCGAGTCGAGTTAAGGAGACCTTGAGTCCATTGAGCCTCCTGGGACTCGTCAGAGGCCATCTCCCTGAGAACCGATCTGAGGCTGGAGCGATCATCAGGAGGCAAGAACTTTCGGAGAGATTCGCCGACTACCCTTTCTCTAGGGAGATCGAAAAAAACACAGTAGGCCCTGTTGACGAAGGTGACCGTCCAATCGGGGTTGAAGCGGATAACCAGCTCGGTCTGGGCCTCTACCACCGCCAGATAACGTCTTTCCGCCATAGCTAACTGCTCCCAGGCCCTCTCCCGAGAGGACATAAAAAGGGCGGTCAGCCACATAAGGACCAAAGCCGTCAGAAAGGACAGAGCTAATCTATAGGTCATGACCTGTTTAGAGGCAATCGGGGATATGGTTTTTACTAAAATCAGCTTTCTGGCCTGTACGGTGGCACTGTGCCACACCATAAGCCGATCGATATCTTTTCCGTAAGATCGATGGATTATATCATTCCTCAGATAGCCTAGATGATAAAAAAGGCCCTGACCGTCGGCGAAGACGTTTTTCCCCACCTCCGACGGATCTTTTGAGAACATAACCTGCCCTAGACCGTCCAGTATCCAGCTATCTCCGGTTTCTCCTATGTGATGGGCGAGGTGCCCCAGAAGCAGTTCCAGGTCCAAGGTGACGACGAAAACACCGGTAAAGGCTCCTTTGTACCACAGAGGATAGATCATTCCAAGGGTTTTAAGCCCAGGGGATACGGTAAAGGGGGCGACCCAGCCCTCCCTCCAGCTTTCGACGTGCCGACTCATGTAGAGTTCTCCCCAAGACCGAGCCTGCTGGAATATGGAGCGGTTTTTGGACGAGTGATGGTGAGCCAGGCCATCGTAGGCCACCCAGGAAAGGTCTAAGAGGGAGGGCAGATAGTTTCCCTCGTCGATAGCCAATCCCTCAAGGAGGGCAGACAGGTCGACCTGATCCCCCCAGTGGGCTACCTGGTTCGATAGGGATCTGAAGTGGGACAATGACATGGACAGCCGGTCGGATACCGATCGGGCGGCCAGAGAGAGATAATCCATCTCCCTGGCCGCCCGATAGTTTAAGAGCCTATCTCCGCTGAGATCGTCGATTAAACGATTTCCTCCGATAAATGTCACCAGGAGGATAATCACCGCAAAAGCGTAGGCCCTAGCGGTCATCGGGGGGCCTCGTAGGCCCTGGAGGTGACGGCGAGAAGATAGGTCTCTTTTCCTCTTTTACCCTCTAAGGTTATGGTTCCAGGGGTAACCGTACCGTCTTTAAAGACGACGATCCTCTCGGGCTGAAGGGACCAGGTGCCCGAGGGCAACTCAACCGACAGGGGAATTTCCTTTTCGGTCAGATCGAGGGTCTTTAACTCCCCTTTGCTAACCTCGAGAATAAGGGGACCTCCGTCCATGGCCATGCTCCTGACCTGGGCCATGTATCGATTTATGGACGATAGACCGTCAGGGTCTCTCGGAGCTATCCGTGAGACCACCAAGGTGGCCATGATTCCCATCAGTGCCACCACCAGCATCATCTCAAAGAGGGTGAATCCCCTTCGAGCCATGTCAGTCCCAGTTAGTTATGTCTTTTCCGTCTCCCTCGCCGCCCTCTTCGCCGTCGGCACCGCAGGAGAACAGGTCAAAGTCACCGTGGTCGCCGGGCTGACGGTAGATGAACTCCTTGCCCCATGGGTCGACGGGGAGCTTTTTGAGGTATCCCCCTTCTTTCCATCTTCTGGGCTCAGGGGAGGTGGTGGGCTTGGTTATAAGGGCCTCCAGGCCCTGTTCGGTGGTGGGATACATGCCGCTGTCCAGTTTGTACATATCGAGGGCCTGCTCTATCTCCCTTATCTGAACGTGGGTGGCGGTACGTTTGGCCTCTTCCCCTCGACCTACGACTTTAGGGGCCACCAGGGCGGCGAGCATGCCGATTATAACTACCACGACGAGAACCTCAACCAGGGTAAAGCCTGATCGTCTTTTCATCTTTCTACCTCCTTAAAAATTAGAACATCTCTAAAAAACTCACCTTTGAGTCCCCTCGAAGAGATCGTCCCGCCTACGCCCTGTTTCGCCCAATCGTATACTCGACCTGCCTGTTTCGTACGAACCACCTCAGAGGGCACGTCCTGTACCCCCTCGGCTTGGGGCGACGTCCTGTCGCCCCATTCGACTACACGACGGCATGTCGAGTATACGGGCTCAAATGGTCTACGTCGGAACGATCTCTTCGAGGATCAGAGTTTTGAGAGGTTCCTTTTAGCCAACGAAGCTGGATATGTCGAATATAGGCAGCAGTATGGCGACCACGACGAATCCTACCACCGTTCCCAGAAAGAGGACCATGATCGGCTCTATGAGGTTTGCCATCCTCTCCATGCTGGACTTGGCCCTCTCCCATCGGGTGAGGGATATCTGCTCCAGAGAGCCAGCCAGGTCTCCCCCCATCTCGCCGATTCGGACGAAGTATATCAGATCTTCGTCGAAGGTGCCGTCTTTCTCAAGGGCCTTTTCAAACCTGAGCCCCCCTTTTATCTGGTCCGAGACGGTTATCCATCTTTCTTTCTTTGGGTCCAGGACGGCGCTCATCCTGAGGGCCTGGACCAGAGGGATGCCGGACCTGATAAGCGACGAGAGATTGGAGGTAACCAGAGAGAGGACGATGTTTTCCTTTATGCCTTTAAACAGAGGGATTTTGAGCCTTACCCTGCCGGTCTTGACGAGGAAGAAAAGAACCAGAGCCCCCAGTAGAGCCGGTATCCCCGCCATCTGAAATAGCTCCGACAGGAATATGAGTATTCTGGTGGGCATAGGAAGGACCCTGCCCATGTCGGAGAATAGGACCGCCACTTTAGGGACAACGTAGGCCATGAGGAACCCTACGACGCCCAGCCCTACAGCCATCATTATTATAGGGTAGGTCATGGCGGACTGGAGCTTTCTCCTGAGGGATGCCTGCATGGAGTAGAGTCCCACCGCCTGTTGAAGCACCTGGTCCAAGGTCCCCCCCCTCTCGCCGGATTCGACCATGCTACATATGTTATCGTCGAAACATCCTGAGTCCCTGAGGGCGGAGGAGAGTCGCCTACCTCCCTCCACCGCCTGACGGAGGGATCCGTAGAGAAAGCCCAGTTTTTTTCCTCCCTGTCTCTCGAGGAGTTTCAGGGCTTCCGACAGAGGGAGACCGGCTTTCAGGTATGTCGCCAAAGATCGACAGAAGGTCTCGTGGTCATCCAGAGATAGGTGGCGAAGCCTTTTAGGACCGGAAGAGCTGTCCTCGGAGATCTCCACCACAACCAGTCCCTGAAGCGCCAGAGTCTCGGCGGCCTGCTGGGTTCCTGGTGCCTCTATTTTGCCTTTTTTCAGGTTTCCTTTGCCGTCGTAGGCACTGTATTTATATGAGGCCATTTTAGGCCTCCCCGGCTACTCGGATCAGCTCTTCTGGAGATGTTAAGCCCTGCTCCACCAGGCTTAGCCCTATGGACCAGAGGGTTCTGAAGCCCTGAGGCTCCGCCAGTGCCCTCATCTCCGAGGCCGGGGCGTTTCTGGCGATGGCCTCTCTGAGATCGTCGTCCACGAAGAGCTGTTCGTATATGCCCACTCGACCTCTGTATCCTGTGCCGGAGCATTTTGGACAGCCTACAGGCCCCCAGGCTTCGGTTACTCCCTGTCTGGCTAGAAGGGAGGGGATCTCCACGGTCCGCCTACAGTGGGGACAGAGCCGTCTCACCAGTCTCTGGGCCACCACCCCTACCAGCGATCCCGCCAGCAGGTAGGGCTCGACGCCCATATCCGCCAGTCTGGAGACGGCGCTTATGGAGTCGTTGGTGTGGAGGGTGGAGAGGACCAGGTGTCCGGTTAGAGACGCCTGAACCCCTATGTGGGCGGTATCGAAGTCCCTCATCTCCCCTATCATGACTATGTCCGGGTCCTGTCTAAGGATGGACCTAAGGGCGGAGGCGAAGGACATGCCCGCTTTTTCGTTTACCTGTATCTGGGCCACCCCGGGGAGATCGTACTCCACCGGGTCCTCGACGGTTATGACGTTCACCGAAGGTTTTGCCAGCTCCTGAAGTATGGCGTAGAGGCTGGTGGATTTTCCCGATCCTGTAGGGCCGGTGAAGAGAATCATGCCGTAGGGGCTTGCTATGATCCGGTTCATTATCTCAAGCTCCCGCTGGTCCATTCCCAGGTCCTTTAAGGTTAAGGCTCCGCCTCCTTTATCCAGGAGACGGAGGGCCATCCTCTCTCCGTGCTGGGTGGGAACCGAGTTGACACGGACGTCCACCGCCCTTCCACCTACGGTTATGCCGATTCTGCCGTCCTGAGGGGCCATGTGCTCCGCTATATCCATTCGGGCCATGACCTTTATCCTGCTGGTGAGAGGTGCCTGGTGGCTTCTGGGAAGTTTGAGCCTGTCCCTTAGAACTCCGTCTATTCTGAACCGAACTATGACCGAGTCCTCGTAGGGCTCGACGTGTATGTCGGTGGCCCTCTGTTTCATGGCGTCGGCGAAGAGACCGTTGACCAGCCTTATGACCGGCACGTCCACCGAGTCGCTTAGTACGTCCTCTCTGGCTAAGGCGTCTACGTCGTCTATGCCCTCCATGTCGTGGACGGCGTCGTCGGCGACGCCGCTCCTTATCTCGTAGAGCTCGTTTATCCTGTCCGCTATGTCGGAGGGATCGTATATCTCTACGTCCACCACCAGCCCTAGGGAGTACCCTAGGGCCTGGGCTCTATCGTATCTGTCAAGAGAGGGGACCGCCACCAAAAGCAGGTCGTCTTCCTTTCTGATCGGAAGGATTCCGTCCGCCCTGAGGCTGTCGAGGCTGACAGAGGAGGGAAGAAGGTCGGATATCACCGACGCGTGGGGCAAGGGTTCGCTCATTTTTGCTTCTTCACCGCCTCCTGATACATCTGATGGAATCTCCGGTTGACCTCGTTTTCCGCGTGGCTGAGACCGTGATCCTGGGACACGGCGATGGTGTGGGTCATTTTGGCGGCCTCCTCTGGGGTCTCCAGTATGTAGGGGGTCAGGAAAACCATGAGCTCGATCTTCTCCCTCTGCTTTACGGAGCTTTTGAAAAGCTCTCCCACAAGAGGTATATAGGACAGAATAGGAACCCTCTGCTTGAGGCTCTTCTCCGCTTCCTTGAGAAGCCCTCCGAGTATGACGGTCTCGCCGTTTCTCACCTGCACCGAGGTCTTTATCTCCCTTTTGGCGGTGACAGGGGTGGTGCTGGTCATGGCGCTCAGGACCTCCTCGGTGCTCTGTTCTATGTCCAACACCACCAGGTTTCCGCTCCTTATCCTTGGGGTGATAGTCAACTTAAGGCCGGTATCTTTGTACTCGTAGCTGTTTTGGACCGAGCTTGGGTTGGTTATGTCCGACGTGGCGGCCTTCAGCTGAGGTATGACCTGTCCGACGAGCAGAGAGCTTTCCTTATTGTCTGTACACATTAGCCTAGGCATGGACAGGACGTTTATGGCGTCGTATTTGTTGAGAAGCTGGACGTAGGCGTAGACCAGGGCGTTACCCTCGTAGGTAGTTACCCTTTCCCTGATACTTTTCGTTGAATCGTTTGGATCTGGAACAGTCTGCCACTCTTCCTTTTTGCTGAGATCTTTGAACCAGTCCACGAAGGTGGAGGGTACCCCTGTCCCTCCTAGTGCGGCGTTGGCGGCAAAAACGGTATTTCCAGCGACCTGGCCTCCCCAGGTGGCCCAGTCTATACCGGCGTTTTTCAGGTTGGTCAAGTTGACCTCTGCTATTAGACCTCTAACCATGACCTGTTTAGGCTGGGTGTCAAGCTGGTCGATTATCCCCACTAAGCTGGCATACTGATGCTCCGACGCGGCGAAGATGAGGCTGTTTGTGGGGCCGTCGAACACCACGGTGGTAGGCATTTTCCCCTCTTGGGAGGGTTGGAGACGGCTGGCGGCGGCCAGTATCTGGCTGAGCTGTTTGGAGACCTCCTCGGCGTCGGCGTTTTTGAGCCGATAGACGTGAAACTCGCTGGAGACCGGAGGCACATCAAGTTGAGCAACCATCTTTTTGGCGGAATCCAGGACATCCCTCTCCCCGACGAGGATAAGGGTTCTGCTCGATCCGTCCGCCAGGGCCCTTAAGCCACGAAAGGGGCCCATAGGATCCTGGGCCAGATTGGATAAATGCTGGGCCAGCAGATCGGTTACGGCGTTTTTGATAGGCACGACAGCGACCCGTCTTATTCCATCTGGGACATCCAGAGCCCTGGTCAGGTTGACCATTCTCTGAACGTCCTGGGCCTGTCCCGAGAGGAGGAGGGCGTTACCTTCGTCCATAGGCATGATCTTGACCGAGTTTCCCGCCGCCTGGGCTAGGGCCTTATGGGCTGCGATAGAGGTCAGAAAATCCAAGGTGATAACCTGGTTTACGTAATGCTCTCCGTATCCAGGTCCTCCCTTCCCTCTATAAGGCTGATTCTCCTGGGTAACCCCACCTTTGAGCACCTTATAGTAATCCCCCATGTCCTCCAGGGAGAGTCCGTTCATAGTCAAGGTGGTTATCATTATCTTTCTAGCTTCCTCCAGAGAGACCGCCCTCGGAGACATAACGGTTACCGTACCGGCAACCTGGGGAGAGATAATTATATTTCTCTGAAGAAGCTCGGACATAAACCGGATGAACTTGACCACATCAAGATCGGTAAAGTTGAACTGAACCCTTCCTGCCTCTCTCATAGCTATAGCAGCGGCGATAAGGTTCTGCTCATCCTGGGTATCCTGTTCCTGAGCGATAACGTCCCTCGAGTACATCAAAGATAACGGCATACAAAACATGAAGGCTAAAATCAGGGTTGCGGTTTTTTTCCTCAGCAATGGGGCCCCTCCTCTTAGGGAATATACAGTATCATCGTACGTCCAGCTTGGGTAACGTCCAGCTGCCGAAAGTCAACTTCCCACAGCCCACCCATCAAGGGATAGCTGTACTTTCGGCTTCTCCATTTCAATCCTCGGTCCTCGCCGTTATCCGGTTTCGATCCGGTGAGAATCTCGGTCTCCAGAAGCTGAACCTGATCCATAAAGCTAGACTGTATTTTAACCTCTTCCAGGGTTTTTGTGGCAGCTACCGATAGCCTAAGAGACCCAATCGCTACGAAGCCCAGAATGGCAACCGCTACCAATACCTCCATAAGGGTGAAAGCCGGTCTGCTACTTGACCACATAGTTAAGCATCACATCCTGGTCTCCTCGCCCTACTGAGACCTCAAACCTCGATCCCCCCATAAGGGAGTTTATAGCGTTAGCGACATCTCCCATATTACGGATAACCACTCCGTTGACGCTTTTTACCACGTCCCCCTTCTGAACTCCCAGCTCTTTGAGGACGCTTCCGTCCATTATGTTTGCGACCTCTATCCCTACCGGTTTTCCGTCGACAAACTTGGCGATTAGCCTGACTCTCTTAAGCTCATCGAAAGGATTCATAAGCAAAGAGTCGACTAACTCCCTCGCTACGACCCCTTCCGATTCGTTTGAGGCAGCTTGAACCATAGACGGTCCGTCTGACAATATAGGCTCCAGGACCGGTTTGGGAGATTTTTTAGAGGACGCCGTTTTGCCTTGATCTCTGTAGGATATGTAGACCTGATAGTTTACGTTACCTTTCGAGAGTATTACGCTGTAAGGGGAGATCTCCTTCAACACAAAACCACCGTAGACCTGGTCCAATAGCACCAAGCTGACTTTATCCTGCTCGCTCAACCAGGCCGCCACACCGGGCAACGATCCGACCACTTTTATCCCGTCTACGCTGAAAACCCTCTCGTCCTCCGGCGGTAGCTCTATTTTTTCCTCCACCACCTCCGGCCTTATCAGGACGGAAAAGGGGTTTTTACCGACGAAGAGCCTGAGCTGGGTTGTTTTTTCGCCCTCTGAATCGACGGTATCAAACTGGGCAGGAGAGGAGTTTAGGGCTTTTTGGAGCTTTAGATCGCCTAATACAGGGGTCAAGAGGTGGTAAGCGACGGTAGAGGACAGGGCCGCTATCGATAGACCAAGGAGCAAAGCGCCTAACACAGGAGCGGCCCTTTCCATTAAAGTCAGTAGAATCCCCGAGAATCCCGATCTACCTATATGCCCCATCGCTAACGCTCCTCCTGTCTCTTAAGCTTCCAGAGTCCGTCGGACTCACGCTTAAGAGGTAACATAGCGGACAGGGCGGACAGAGCTCCACTCATCTCCTCAGGGGTCTTTAACACCATATCGGCCTGGGATATTTTGGAGGTAGTCAAAGAAAAATCCATATTTCCCTGGGCCATAAGGTCCCCTTTTATATCTACATCGCTCACCGAGACCGCTTTAGGCCTAAGACAGACCACCATACCACCGGTAAAAGAGGCTAAACTTCCCCCCATATCCATCGTGGCCCTATCTATATCGACGAAAACCGTTGGAGCAAAGTTCTTTATAGAATTAGTCAACATGGGGGTTATTTTAAGAGATGTTATCCTAATAGATCCCATTAAGACGTTAATATCAAGGGCTCTCACCGTCGGGGCAGGAATAAAACCGTCGACGGAAAAATCTTTGGCCTCCGCGGTCACACCGGCTGGCAAGGAGGAGGTTGCCTTGAGAAAAACGAGTTCCGTCACGTCCTCCCATGGGAAGAAAACCCTAATCCCTACGACTAGGCCGACTATCAGGGCCAGAGAGGGAAAAAGGAAATACTTTATCCTTTTCACGACGCCACCGTAACTACCAAGGTTAAAGACAACATCCTAGCTCCCCCTTCAGGAACAGCCCTGACCTCGGCGGACTCGACGGAGAGCCCCCTTTTCTCCAGCTCAGCGAGAAAATCGAGGGTTTTTTCCATATACATCCTTCCTAACTGGACGTTTAGACCTCGACTCATGGAGGATATCTGGACTAAGTTATCCTTCAGTCCCATCGTACCTATGAGCGAAGATACGACAACGATAGGGTCCTCCGTAAGGGCAGGCCGCTTCTCTCTGTCCGATAGAGATCTGTATCGATAAACCACATCCACCAGTTGGTCCATCCGACGCTGATGTAAAGCTATACTGGAATCAAGGCTGGAGTTTCCGGCCCAGACGGAGAGACCGACAGCCCAGAGGGATACCGCACAGAAGGCGGCCAAAGCGGGTTTTACAAGTTCTCTTGGAACGGCGCTAAGGGCCGCTAGCTGTGGCAATTTCATCGTGCCGTCCACCTCACCTCTAAAGAGTATCTAAGGCCCCCGCCGGGAACCTGCTGAATGTCTCCCAACTTGACGTTACCGTTGGTCTCAGTCCTAAGGGCCTTTTGAAGATTCTGAACCAGATTAACCTCGTTAGCCGTACCTATCAGGTCCATTCCTTCCCCTCCAAACCGAAGGGTCTCCAGGGAGATACGACCATCATCATCCTGTTTAACTGGCCAGGCGGTAGCCACAAGCCTTAGACCGTCCTCTATACCGGGACTGTCGGGAGCTCGATTAGCCTGAGCGAGCATACCTCTTGCCTGACTGAGAGGATCCCTCACGTTGCCAGGTCCGAAAGCCTCTCGATATATCTCCACCGATCGCTCTTTGACCCTCTCCAGTTCTGTCTTAAGGGTCATCCCTCTCATGAAACCGGACGCCAAAAAGATGGCCCCTGCGGCGATGGACCACCAAGCAAAGGCGGACAACCCTTTGACCAAGTGTTCCATCACTATGGCAGTATCGAGGACCTTTCGGGATAAACTATAAGATCCCAACAAAGGGAAGGCCTCCAAGGTGTCTTTTACGCCTTTAGCAAGCCTATCACCTTCGTCTGCCACATCTAATATAATCGAATCGAACAGGATATCTCCGTACCTGGCTCCATAGGCGAGAAGCCAATCTCTTTCCTGTTCGGCAGTTTTTCTGAAGACAGGCTGCCATCTGTAAACCACAGGTTCTCCATCGACAAATAAGGCGGACGATATCCCACCATCGAGAACGCAGACGGCGGCACCGTTCCCCTTAAGCTCGGCGGCTAAGGCAAAAGGAAGAGGCCAAGGGGTGTTCTTGCCACCGTTGCCCATTCCCTCCTCAACCGCAGACCGCTCCTCGGAGGGAAGGACCAAGGCTGCTCCAGAAAATCGACGATTTTCTTTTTTTAGGATAACCGGAAAAATCTCCAGCTCTTTACCCGGCATTACCGAGGTATACTGTAGTTTTAGGGCCTCTCTTATAGCGGATATGGACCCAAAAGGATAGTCAAAAGATCTGATAGAAAGGGTTTTATAGGAAACTAAAGTAAACTTCCGACCTCTTCTCTTGCCCCCTGGTGCAACGGGAACGACCTTACCATCCCTATATACGAATATTCCCCCAACTTCCTTCATGTCTTATAACTCCTCCCAAAACAGGACGTTTTTTTTGGTAACTACCATGCGATATTCTTTCGATATATCCGAACCAAGTTGGGAGACCTGAAGGGAGACTTGAAAATAATCGCTTGTGGTGCCCAATAGATTTGTAAGCTTAGGTCCCAGAGAACCGGAAAAGGCGGGCATATTGGCCAACTCCGATAGACTTTTAAAGGGCTTTTCCCTCCTGATCTCCGTTATCTCTCTGGCTGTGACCTCGTCAATTCCCTCCATAAGTTCCAGCACTGTAGAGGAAGCGGTATTTACGTTTAGCTTCGGCCCGGACCACAGAGAGAAAAAATCCCTAAGCCCGGGATTTTCCCTCGATCCCGTGACGGAAGATATCGAGACCTCCGGAAAGAGGGCAAACATCGATGGATCTGGGGGAACACGGTTTATAAAAAAATCCCTTTCGTACCCTCCGACTCTAGGCTCTCTATCTCCGTCTATAAAGTCCAGAGCGGGGATGGCCATATTAGGAAGTCCTACCTCTAGCCAAGCTTTTTTCCAGGCATCTTCAATCTCGCCTCTCATTGTTTTTCCATCGGGGAGCAATATATGTCGCAGCGGAAGCCTATCGTTAAGGGGCAACAGGGATATAGATACTAAATATCGTTCGCCGATGGGAATTAGGTGATCTCCAAACCAACTCTCATGAACGCTATCGTAGCTATTTTTATCCATTGCCAAACCCTTAATGACATTTTTTACCGCTAGAAGAGCTATGTTTCGGCACTCTAGCTCTAACTTTCTCCTCTCAAATCGCCTGACCTGGTCTCTCACAAACCATCCGTACCCTACCGTAGCGGACACCAGGAACATAGAGACAAGGAGAACGGACACCAAAATAAAGCCCTTTCTAAGGCTTCGATCAGATAGAGGGGAACCAGTCGACAAACTCATAGGTCTCTCCCTTTCTAACTACGATTAGCTTGATGCCAGGGGGAACGGAACCGCTGTAATCTCCAAGCCACTCCTTACCGTTGTAGACCTCTACCCTAAACGAATCGACATAGGGCAAAACCATGTCCGCCACATCTCTATCTAGACCGGCCTTAAGGTCTAGATCATCGGGCCTCTTGCCTTTATAGATCCAACGATAAAGACCGGGGATTCTTTGCTTCATTCCAAGGGAGTCCTCTCTGATGAGGCCATACACGACGGTACCGGGAATGAAAGAGGTCTTCAGCATACTCCCCGTCGCTACTGCCAGAAAATCGTCCGCTTTACCTCCCATTAGGTCTCTACGCTTCGCGATACAGTAGGTCTGAGAGGGAGCGATAAGGACCGACCTTACGTCCCTGAAGATAAGCCTGAAACTATCCTCGACGGCGGAGCGGTCTCCCCAATTAGACTGGGCGTCTCTGAGGTTCCCTGTAATATGGACCATAGGGGCTATAGCACAGGTAGCCATCACCCCTACGAGGGCAAGGACCACCAGGACCTCGACCAAAGTGAACCCAGAGCGTTTCATTGAGGCGGCTCTACCCTGTAAGTGCCTGGTTTTAGGAAAGTAACGAGATAACGGAGCATATCCTGCTTTTTGAGTCGACCGGACCAATCTAACAATTTTCTCAAGTCCTCTGCGTTTGGCTCGCTTCTAAAAACGGAGAACAATCTATTAAGCCCCTCCGCCAGAGCCTCTGGGTCCTGGGCCGCCTCGCCGTAGGCTATATAGTGGTAAGCAAGCTGTCTCTCCGCTATATCCCTCGCCATCAGGGAGTTGGTCGCTTTCTCCATCAAAGCCCTCTGGACGAGAGCGGTCCTGCTTGAGACCGCCTGACGAAGGAGGACGTCCGCCTCTATACCCTGCCACAGGAAAGCCATCCCCCATAGGGATATCGACGCCATGATAACCCCCAGGGCTCTGTATCCTCTCGGGTTCGAGAGAAACGATGGCTTACCTATCATATCGGCCATAATGTGCCTGTTGGAGACGGCGAAGGCCAGAGATATCCAGATGGAGTTCTCTATCCTATGAAACGGTCTTGTCCATAGGGCGTTAAAGAGCATTACCCCCATAAAGGAGGCTCCCCACAGCACTCCGTCGGGGAAAGGGGTCCCACGGTGCCTCCAGACATATCCCATAAAGGCCCATCCCCACCACAGAATCATCCCCATGAGGAGAACGAAGCCAACTATCCCCGCCTCGCATAGCCACTGAAGATACTCGTTGTGAGCCCAGTTGGTGTACTGCCAGTTCAGGTCGGGGTACCTCTCGAAGGCCGCCCTCTGTGCCTGAAGGTAGTTTAGTTTGTACTGCCCCAGACCGAAGCCTTTGAGGGGCTCCTCAATAGCCATCGTCCAGGAGGTCTTCCATATGCCGTCTCTGCCTCCTACGGTATTAGCGTTTTGGACCATATCCATTGTCTTGGATATGAGGGCTCCCGATCTGGCCTGGTTCAGGTTTATCGACGCTCCCAGCACGATGACCATGAGGACGACGCAGATTCCCAGCCTCCGGAGCCTGGAGCGATCCCGGCCTGCCACTATCATGGCGGCCATCAGGAAGATACCTACCGCCAGGGATAGTATGGCCGATCTACTGGTGCTGTTCCAGAGGCCCCAGAGGATCACCGGCAACATGAGAAGGTTTGTCGCGGCGAAGAACCGGCCCAACCCTCTGGTTTCCTTGAGTCCGTGGCGAAGGTAGATAAACACCGATCCAAGGGCGGTCATGGCGAGCCACAGGCCGAACATGTTCTGCTGGCCGGTGTTCCCGATGTAGTTTCCCGGGGTAGGCAGAATAAGGTTGAGAGAGCCGAAGATATCAACCGTTCCGAGGGTCTGGAGCTCGGCGAAAAAGACGTTTATCGTGGCGTTTAGGGACGCCAACCAGAGGACGGGCCTCAGCCAGTCCTCACGAAAACGGTCCAGACAGAGGACGTAAAGCCCCCAGAGGGAGAGAAAGAAAAACCACTCTCTGTAGAACGTTGGCACCGACTTTATAGGGGCCCAGAGGGGCTGTAAGGTTATGTACATCAGCAGGGCAAACCATATCCAGCCGAAGAGATCCACCCTGACCTTGGCGGTATCAGCGCCTTTCCATGCCAGAAGGGTTCCAATCAGGAGGGACATTACCCCTATAGGGGCAAGGGCAAAGGTCCACTTCATCAGGTGGAGGGTCTGAAAGAAATAGACCCCTGAGTAGATCAGGTTAGGCAGGGCCAAAGACACCGCCACTGCAAGAAAAAAAAGCCTATCCAGGGGGCTCATAGGGCTCTCAGATGGATTTATATTATTCAACGTCTTCACCTTCCATCTTTTCCTTTGCCTCTATCATTTTTTCTTTGAGGTTTACCACTATCTCCACTACCAGTTCGCTCTGGGCGAGCTCTTTGACCTTCCAGATCACCGGGACCCCTTTTTTTCTCTGGGATTCGACCAAAGAGGATATGAGCTGTAGCAGATCCCCTGTAGGGCCTTCAGGGCCGGATAGGGAGGGGCCGGAGGCTTTCTTTTTCTTCGCCTCCTGGTTGATCGGCTCGTCAATCTCCCTTTCGGCAGGCTCTTCCTCCGCAGGGGGAACTTCGACGGTAGGTTTAGGGTCCAGCGGTTTTCCCTCTTTCAGATCGGACACCAGGGCCTCAGCCTCTCTGGCGGTGAGGTCCTGGTCGAGTATCCTCTTTGCCGCCCCTATCTGTAGGGCAGGGGGAAGTCCGACCAGGGCACGGGCGGCCCTCTCCCCTAACAGACCTTCCATTATCATCTTCTGAACAGGTTCCTCCAGCTTGAGGAGCCGGAGCTTGTTCGCCACCGAAGCCTGTGAACGACCGAGCCTTCTGGCCAGTTCCGACTGCCCCCAACCGGTGTTCTCAAGGATATCCTTGAGCCCTATGGCTTCCTCCACCGAGGAAAGTCCCTCTCGATGGATGTTCTCCACCAAGGCCATAAGCTGCTGATCCGACGATTCGACCTCCACGACGACAGCGGTGATGGTCTCAAGCTCAAGTTCCTGACAGGCCCTTAGTCGCCTCTCTCCGGCAACGAGCTCGAAAAACTCGCCGCTTTGCCTTACGGTTATAGGCTGTATAAGGCCGACCTGGGCGATAGAGTCCGCCAGGTCCCTGATCTGGTCCAGATCAAAGTGTTTTCTGGGCTGGTAGGGATTTGTGCGTATACGGGATATCTCTATCTCCGCCAGTCTTCGATGACTCACGATTTAGCCTCCTAAAAGCGGTCCACAGAGCTTTTGCTCTCGAACCGAGTATGCTGTCTGAGGAACATCAGGTGTACGACGCCGGTAGGTCCGTTACGGTGCTTGGCTATGTCCAAAACGGCGCTGTCGTCCTGCTGATCCGGTGGAACGTCTTTTTCGTAGTAAGACTCTCTGTACAGAAGGGCCACCAGATCGGCGTCCTGCTCTATGGCTCCGCTGTCTCTGAGGTCCGAAAGCTGAGGCCTTTTGTCGGTCCTGCTTTCCACCGCTCTGGAGAGCTGGGATAGGGATAACACCGGCACCTCCAGCTCTCTGGCTATGGCCTTGAGACCTCTGGATATCTCCGAGACCTCCTGCTGTTTGCTTTCGATTCTACGGGCCATGCTCATCAGCTGGAGATAGTCTACCACTATCATGCCTAAAGAGTTATACCTGGCTTTGAATCTCCGGCATCTGGCCCTCATTTCGGTGGTGGTAAGCACCGAGCTGTCGTCTATATAGATAGGTGCCTTGGTGAGACGACCGGCGGCGGCGGTGAGCTTCTCCCAGTCCTCTTTGGCGAAGTTGCCCGTCCTGAGGTCCTGTATGTTGACCCTCGCTTCCGATCCCAGCATACGCTGGACGAGCTGGTCCGCCCCCATCTCAAGGCTGAATATTAACACAGGCAGGTTGGACTTTACAGCGACGTTTCTGGCCAGGTTGAGGGCCAAGGCGGTCTTTCCCATCGAAGGTCTGGCGGCGAGTATGTTGAGGCTTCCGGGCTGGAAGCCTCCTGTCAGCCTGTCGAGATCGTCGAAACCGGTCATGACCCCTGTTACGGTCTGCTCGGAACGATGAAACTGTTCCTCTATCTGACGGAAGGCGGGACCTATAACCTCCGATACCCTCTTGAAGTTGACCTCGTTTCTCTGTCTGGAGACCTCGAAGATGGATCTCTCGGCGTCCTCGAGAAGCTCCTCTATATCCCGATCCTCCGAGTAGCCCATACGGACTATGGCACTTCCGGCGGCTATCAATCTCCTGAGGATCGCTTTATCCCTGACGATTCTGGCGTGATAGTCGGCGTTGGCGGTGGTCGGAACGCTGTCCATGACGGTGACAACAAAACTCTGGCCACCGAGTTTTTCCGACAGCCCCTTTCGGGAGAGCTCCTCCAGAAAGGTGAGCGAGTCCACCGGGCGATCGTCGTGGGACATCTCGGTAAGAACTTCAAAAGCGGTGCGGTAGTTCAGGTCGTAGAAATCGTCGGGAGAGAGGATCTCGGTCACCTGAATCAATACGTCTCTGTCCATCAGACAGGAGCCTACCACCGCCCTCTCTGCGTCCAGGTTTCTAGGGGGAAGGCGATCGAAGGCCTGACCACTCACGATATCAAAGCGCCTCCACCTTGAGGGTCATGGAGACCTCCACAGAATGATAGAGCTTTATGGAGAAAGGATAACTCCCAAGGGATTTTATCGCATCAGCCATTTTGACGTTTTTTTTGTCCACCGCTATCCCAAATTGCTCTTTTACCGCATCGGCGATCTGTGCGGTGGTGACGCTTCCGAAAAGCCTTCCGCCTTCGCCAGCACTGACGGACACCGATACCTGCCTATCCTGGAGCTTTTTCTTGTCCTCTTCCGCCTTTGACCTGGCCTGTTGCTCTTTTTTGGCCTGAGATTCGTTTTTCTCCCTCAGTTGCTTCATATTAGCCGAGTCGGCCTCCAGGGCCAATCCCTTGGGAAAGAGGAAGTTTCTGGCGTATCCGTCGGACACCTCTACGACCTGGTCTTTAGAGCCTAGTTTCTTTACGTCTTCTTTTAGTATAACTTTCATTCAAGTCACCTCCGGTATCTAGTTCTTATGTTGGCCCACAGGTCGGTCAGACCGAGGACCACGGCGATCTGGGAGAGAAGCGGTATGAGGACCACCAGTGTAATTAAGGCTATCCTCCATCCTCGGGATATGGACCTGTAATCCATGTAGTCCCAGATGAGAGAAAGGCCCTGAACCATGAATATCATGCTGACCAGAAGCCTTAGGTTGAGCCCTATCCTGGAAAGCAGAGGGTCTTTTAAGGTGCTTTCAAATAGCAGCAGCACCACCGAAAGGGCAAAGGCCCAGAGCAGGCTTTTAGGAAAACGCCAGGAGCTGAAGGGAGGCAGAGAGGGCAGAACTACCCCACCGATACGGGCCAGTACCTTACGGGAGACCCAGTAGCTGAGCAGACAGTCCACCGCGCTGGCCATGGTTATCATGGCGGGGAACATCATAGGTATGGCTCTGACGGTCTGCTCTATCTGGTCCTTTATGCCCTCCATGTCCTGTCCCCTGTAGAGGGAGAAGACCTTTTCCATAGTCGACCTCACCTGATCCAGATCGGGGTCGAAAGGGTTTATTCCGGTGAGCTTTGTGAGCACCACCATTAAGGCCAGTTTGCTTATCAGGCTGACCGCCACGCCGTATAGCATGATGTCCACCGCGCTGTGGAGACGGGACGCCAAAATACCCAGCCCCACTCCGAGGACCCCAAAGCCCAGACAGAAGGAGACCGCCGACACAGGACCGGAGAGGAGGGCGACCATGACCGTAGCCACGACAAGTCCGACGACGGACATTTTAGGTCTGTGTCTCAGTCCCAGGATAACCAGAGGAGCAGGGCATAGCAGGGAGAGGACCACTCCGGCTACAGGCACATAGCGGGCGGCGAGAAAAAGAACCACCGCCAGACCGGTCAGAAGGGAGGACTCCACCAGACTTTTAGTTCCGTTCATCGAATTAGGGCCATCCTTTCTCGTTATTATATGCGAAAAGGGAGAGAAGCTCGGCTTCTCTCCCTAAAAAGCTCCTATAAAAACCCCTCTTGCCTTTATTCAGCGCTGTAAGGAATAAGAGCCATATAACGGGCTCTCTTGAGAGCCACTGTCAGCTGACGCTGGTGGTTGGCGCAGTTGCCAGTCACCCTCCGAGGAACTATTTTGCCCCTCTCGCTGACGTACTTACGGAGCCGATCTACATCCTTATAGTCGACGTCGTTGATTTTATCTACGCAGTAGAAGCAGACCTTAGGGCGACGCTTTCCGCCACGCCTTTTGCCTCCAGGACCGCCTGATGAGTATGCCATGTTTCATCCTCCTTTCCTGTCAATAAAAGTCGCTATACCTAGAAGGGGATGTCGGTTTCGTCGTCGTCGGCGGATGATCCCATTTCCGATATGTCCATGGGAAAATCTCCGCCGCCGCCGAAATCGTCTCTAAAGCTCCTGGGCTCTCCGCCGTAGCCAGCGGGAGAGCTTTTTCTCTCATAATCCCCTCTGGAGGACGGACGGTCGTCTTTTCTGCCTCCAGAGGAGGGAAGAAAGGTTATATCCGCCGCGACGACCTCGGTTACCCACCGTTTCTGGCCGGTCTTGTCGTCGTAACTGCGAACCTGAATACGGCCCTCAAGCAGTATGCCGCTGCCTTTGGAGAGGTATCTCTCGCAGTTCTCCGCCTGAGGTCCCCAGACGACTACCGGTATAAAATCCACCGATTCCTGGAGCTCGCCGTTTTTGCCCTTCCAGCTGCGGTTTACCGCAACGGAGAAGGACGCCACCGCCTGTTTGGTCGCAGTGTAACGGATCTGAGGATCCTTAGCCAGGTTCCCCATGAGGATTACTTTGTTGAAGCCACGAGCCATGCCGAAATCCCTCCCTGAACTATTCCTGATCCAGCCTGATAACCAGGTTGCGAACGATGCCGGAACGCAGGCTAAGAAGCCTGGTCAGCTCCTTCTGCTGAGTGGGATCCAGGGAAAAATACGTCAGAGCGTAGTAGCCTTCGGTTCTTTTCTCTATGGGATACGCAAGACGACGCTTGCCCCAGATGTCGACTTTATCGACGGTGCCGCCAAGTCTGGCGACGACCTCCTTGATACCATCGAGCTCTGCGCTGTGATCCTCCAGATCTGCCTCCAGAAGAACCATCATTTCGTAAGGACGCATGAGCTTCACCTCCTCCCTATGGACGTTAGGCCCCCCACAGGGGGGCAGGGACTACGATCTGGAATTATAACCTATGGAAGTGCTTCTCGCAATAGATCTCCCGACTGAACGGATATTTTATATATTTTCTCTCCAGGGAGGACCAGGTTAAACTGCTCTCTGGCGAGCCTGGCCTTTCCCTCCGGAGTGCGATAGAAGTCCAGTCTCTCTTTTGCCCTTTCGAGCTCTCGAGTCAGAGACTTGACCTCCTCCCGGCTCTGAGACAGGGTCTCTTTCAGAAACCGGACCCTGGACCATTCCCTCAGCAGGGCGGTGGAGAGGACCGCCACGATAAGCCCCACAATGGCCCAGAAGAGGACCCATCGTATCGGGACCAAGAAATCTACATCCTGTCAGGTGCCGATATCCCCAGGATTTTCAGACCGTTAGCCAGGACCACCTGGGAAGCCTTGACCAGGAGTATTCTCGAAGGTCTCTTAGGATCGTCGTCGAGCACCCTGTGGGCGTTGTAGAAAGAGTGGAAATCCCCCGCCAGGTCGTGAAGGTAGTTGACCAGCCTGTGGGGAGCCAGTTCGGAGGCGGCCTTCTCTATCTCCTCAGGGAACATGGACAGCCGGGTGACCAGCTTCTTCTCCTCGGAGCTGTTGAGATGGTCTTCATTTAGCTCGTTGTGGTCGGGGAACTTTATCCCCCGGTCCTCCAGTGTCCTGATTATGCTGGACATCCTGGCGTTTGCGTACTGGACGTAAAATACCGGGTTGTCCGATGACTCCCGTTTAGCCAGTTCGAGGTCGAAGTCCAGATGGCTGTCGCATCTGCGCATGACGAAGTAGTATCTCGTGGCGTCCACACCGACCTCGTCTATGACGTCGGACAGTGTGACGAACTGGCCGGATCTGGTGGACATAGAGACCTGATCGCCGTCCCTCAGGAGGTTTACGAACTGGATCAGGGCGACGGTAAAATTGTCTGCCGACTTGCCGAGGGCCTCGATCGCCGCCCTCATTCTGGGGACGTATCCGTGGTGATCGGCACCCCATACGTCTATTGCCCTGTCGAAACCTCGATCGAACTTGTTTTTGTGATAGGCCACGTCGGAGGCAAAGTAGGTGGGAACCCCGTTTGAGCGAAATAGAACCCTGTCTTTGTCGTCGTCGAAGTCGGTGGACCTAAACCACACCGCTCCCCCTTCGTCGTAGGCGTATCCCCTTTCCCTCAAGGTGCCAACGGCGTTCTGGACCAATTCGTCGGTGTAGAGGGTTTTTTCGGAGAACCAACGGTCGAACCTCACGCCGAACCGATCGAGGTCCTTTTTTATACCCTCCAGTATTACGTCGCAGGAGTAGGATGTGAAAAAGGGCAGGCTTTCCTCCAGGGATCTGTCCAAAAGGGCCTCTCCCTCTTTTTCTATAACGTCCCTGGCCAGGTCGTAGATATAGTCGCCTTTGTAGCCATCTTCGGGGAAGGGAGCGTCAGCACCTCTGCCTAACAGCTCAAAGTACCTGGACTGGGTCGATTTTCCCAGGTTCGACATCTGAAGGCCGGCGTCGTTTACGTAGTATTCCTTTTCGACGGTCCATCCGGCGAAGGCCAGTATATTGCCGATTATGTCCCCAACCGCCGCACCTCTGCCGTGTCCGACGTGCAGCGGGCCGGTGGGGTTGGCGCTGACGAACTCGACCTGGACCTTTCGCCCTTTGCCGAGATCGCATCGACCGTAGCCCTCTCCCTCTTTTAGGACCGACGATACCACCGTAGCTATCCAGCGGTCCGCCAGAAAGAAGTTGATGAACCCCGGACCGGCTACCTCAACCGATTTTATATGGCTATCCGATCTGAGCCTGTCCACAAGGGCGGTAGCGAGATCTCTAGGGTTCTGACCTAGGATCTTACAGGCCTGCATGGCCACGTTGGTAGCCCAATCTCCCTGGTCCTCCCTCTTAGGTCTCTCCAGGCGAACCTCCGGCAGATCGTCAGGGCTCACCCCCTTCTCCTGGGCCATGTCCATAAGGGACTGACCGATGAGGTCCGTTAAAATTGCTGTGACATCTGCCATCATAAAAAGCTCCTTCTTCTGTAGGTTAGATTTACTTTTTTACCGTTAGCGGAATGGACATGTCTCTCCATCTCATCCAGGCCCCTAAAACCCTGGAGAGGCCGTGACTGAACTGATCGTCGTATCGAGAGCTGGGGGCTATGATCTTGGCCTCCCCCTCTAGAGAGCCTCTCTTTTTGCTGAGCCTCAGGTTCTCGGAAAATCGCAGTTCCCCTTCCCGCCTGTCGGACATGCCGGGGGTGGACATGAGAGAGTAGCCCTCCGGCAGGGCCAGTGAGTATTTTTGCTCCATCACAAAGGGAAATAGAAGCTCCTGAGAGGGAGCGACGGAGACAAGATCCTCGACCGCTCCAGGGAGCAGACAGGGAAGCCTAAGGAGCATCCCAGGGCCTCCGGGGATCCCCATGTTTCGTCTGACCGGCAGATCGATCCTGTAGCCGTAGTCCATAGGGGATACCGACGGCTCTCCTGCCCTCCAGCGATCGATACCGGGGACGACTTTTTCCAGATCGCTCCAGGTAAGCCGATCGGTGTCGGGGAAAAGCTCAAGCCATCCGTTTCTGACCCACAGTTGAAGGACTCCCTCTAAGACTCCGCTGGACTGGAGCTCCAGGTTCCAGGAGAAAGTCAGACGATGGTCCTCTACCTTTCCCCTGTCGAGGGAGTAGGTCAGCAACCCTTCCTCCGGGGAACCGCCGTAGAGGGTCTTCCCTATGAGGGAGGGAGGGACTTTCCCGGGCTCGACGGTCTGGCCAGGAACGTAGAACCAGTAGTCCGACCCAGGAGGAGCGGCCCTCAGGACAGGTACCCTGAGGTTTTCGACCATAAAGGGATCCCTATCTCCTATAGGGAGGGAGGTCCGCCACACCACCTGAGCCCTCCAGCCCAGACCCTCAAGCCAGGACCTAAGGATCAGTGCTCTCTCCCAGTAGGTCCAGGGCCCTTGAGGGGGGATGGACTCCCTGATCGCCCTTTGGCTTCCAGGTATGACCATAGAGTCCAACGCCTTCATTAGCCGTTTGCCCGCTTTTCCCTTGTCTCCCATTCGACCCAGCCTCTCAAGCTCCTGAGGCATAGGAGGTACGTCTATTCTGTTTAATAGGGACATCAGCCCCAGAAAAGGTGCCTTATCGGAGCGCAGACCGAAGGCCAGGTAGGGCTCTCCCCTCCGAACCATAGAGGCCCTTTTTACCTCAGGGACGTTGTAGGTGGTCCAGGTATAGGTGCTCTTGCCGCCGGATTTGTCTATTTTGGGGCTTTCCATTCGGTTGGAGTCGATAAAGAGCTCCGAGCCTGCGGGAATGGAGACGGAGAAACTTCCCTCCCACACCGGCAGATCCCCTCCAGGGTAGATAAGCCCCTCCACCGACATCCTTCGAGGGTAGATCTGACGGAAACGGAGCACTAAGACCGCTTCGTCCTCGTCCCCTAAGGACATTGAGAGCTTTTTATAGCCCGACAGATCCTCCACATCGTAGGTCAGAGAGCGGATCTTTCCGCCGGAAACCGGATCGAACAGGCTAGCTTCCTGTATCTCAAGCTCCCCGATGGAGGGAATTACCAATACCTTTTCGGGCCAGTTTCTGTCCAGTCTCTGGGTAGTCATGACCACCCAGAGACTGTCTTTCGTCATAGCACCGTCGGACCTGAGGCCGTAGGACTCGTGCCTTTGCCAGACCACACCGTCAGGAGAGCCGTAGGTCTCAAGAGGAGGGGCCTGCTGTACAAGCTGGGGGATGTTTACCTCCTGTCCAGCCACTAAGGTCTGAGCGAGTAGCACCATCATTCCGGCTAAGACCGAGACCGCTGATAGTTTCTTCATAGGAGATTCCTCCGGTTCAAGAGTTTTTGCCGCAGCAGGCTTTGTATTTTTTGCCGCTACCACAGGGACAGGGCTCGTTTCTGCCTATCTTTCGCCCTTCCCTGCGAAAAGGCTCGTGGCGGCCATCTCCGGCGTCCGCCCCGGGGACAGGGACACCTCCAGGGGAGGGGACGTGAAAATCCCTGCTCTCCCTGACAGGTTGACGTCTTGGAACCCTGTTTTCCGAGACCACGGCGACCCTGAACAAAAGCTGGGCGATAGACTCACGGACCTGGGCCATAGACTCCTGGAACAGGGAGTAAGATTCAAATTGATACTCCAGCAGAGGGTCTTTCTGGCCTACCGCCCTGAGCCCTATACCCTGTCTGAGAGCGTCCATGGCGAGAAGATGTTCCTTCCAGCTTCCGTCTAGGACGTGAAGGGATATAAAGCGGAACAGATCGGTACAGTTGTCCTCCCCTATCTGCTTGACCCTCAGGAAGTAGCTGGACCTTAGGTCCGACAGCACCGCATCCTTAGCCTCAGGGAGGGCGTGAAGACTGTCTACGCCCTCGAGAGGTGCCTCCACGCCGGGCCAGAAAATAGCCTTAAGCTTAGACGCCGCTCCCACAGGGTCTAGCTCGCCGTTTTCGGGAAAGTGACGATCTATAACGTCCTCGGCTACGCCTCCTACTATCTCCCATCCGTGGTCTATAACCTGCTGGTCGGTGAGGATCCTCTGTCTCTCGTCGTAGACCGCCTCCCTCTGGCGGTTCATGACGTTGTCGTACATGAGTAGCTGGCGACGGATGTCGTAGTGAAGCTGCTCCACCTTTTTCTGGGCCGACTCGATAGCCCTGGTCAGAAGAGGGTGTTCGATGGCCTCCCCTTCCTCCAGTCCTAGCTTACCCATTATTCCCTGGATCTTCTCCGAGCCGAAGAGCCTCAGAAGGTCGTCCTCAAGGGACAGGTAGAACCGGGAACTTCCGGGATCTCCCTGACGGCCGGACCTTCCCCTTAGCTGGTTGTCGATACGACGGGCCTCATGTCTCTCTGTGCCCAGGATGCATAGGCCACCGAGCTCCAGGACCTTGGCCTTCTCCTGGGCACAGGATTCTCTGTGCTTCTCCAGTAAGGCCTGATATTTCTCCGGTGCCTCCCCTATCTCCTGACCCTCTTTTCTCAGTTCCTCCTGGGCCAGATACTCGGGGTTTCCCCCTAGGAGAATGTCGGTGCCTCGTCCCGCCATGTTGGTCGCTACTGTGACAGCACCGATCCTTCCCGCCTGGGCTATTATGATCGATTCTCTTTCGTGATACTTGGCGTTAAGGACCTGATGTGGCACCTTTCGGGCCTTGAGGAGCTTGCTGAGCCTCTCGGACTGCTCCACCGACGTGGTTCCGACCAGTATAGGACGACCCTGGGAGGATATGTTCTGTATCTCGTCGGCGACGGCGGCGAACTTCTCCCCTTTGGTCCGGTAGACCTGGTCGGCGAAGTCCTCCCGAACGATCGGGCGGTTTGTGGGAATACATATGACCCCAAGACCGTAGATCTCTTTGAACTCCTCCGCCTCGGTTACGGCGGTACCGGTCATACCGGCCAGTTTTCCGTACATTCGAAAGTAATTCTGTAAGGTTATGGTGGCTAAGGTCTGGCTCTCTTTGCCTATCTTTACCTTTTCCTTGGCCTCTATAGCCTGATGAAGGCCGTCGGAGAACCTCCGACCGAACATCAGCCTTCCGGTAAACTCGTCAACTATGACGATCTCGTTATCCTTTATCATATAGTGAACGTCTCTTTTGAAGAGGGTTCTGGCCTTCACCGCCTGAAGGATCTTGTGGGCCATGTCGGCGTGAGCCATGTCGGTGAAGAGGTCGGGAATGGAGAGGGCCTCCTCGCATTTGGCTATACCTCTTGAGGTCAGAGCTACGGACCGCTCTTTCTCGTCGAACTCGAAGTCTCCGTCGGGCTCGGGCCGTTCCTGGCCGTCCAGTACCGACGGCTTGACCTCGTTAGGGTCTTTCGCCACGCCGGAAAGCCTGGAGGCTATCTGGTCCGCCCTAACGTAAGGCTCCTCGCTGTCCTCGGAGGGACCGGAGATTATGAGAGGGGTCCTGGCCTCGTCGACCAATATAGAGTCGACCTCGTCGACGATACAGTAGTTATGTCCCCTCTGGACCATCTGAGACTGGGAGAGGACCATGTTGTCCCTGAGATAGTCGAAGCCGAACTCGCTGTTTGTGCCGTAGGTTATGTCCGAAAGGTAGGCCCTGCGACGTTCCTCGGGGTCCATGAAGGAGTAGATAACCCCTACCGATAGCCCTAAGGCGTTGTAGAGAGGGCTCATCCAGGAGGAGTCCCTTTTCGCCAGGTAATCGTTTACGGTGACTACGTGGACCCCTTTTCCCGACAGTGCGTTGAGGATCACCGCCAGAGGTGCCACGAGGGTTTTGCCCTCTCCGGTCTTCATCTCGGCTATGTTGCCCTGATGGAGGGCTATTCCTCCCATCATCTGGACGTCGAAGTGCCGAAGGCCTAATTTTCTGACCGACGCCTCTCGAACCATGGCGAAAACCTCAGGTAGCCTATCGGACATGGCCTGGGAGAGATCCTGGCCCTCCAGACCAGAAAATTCGTCTTTGATCGCCAGAGCTCTCACGGTGATATCGTCGTCGGAGAGGGACTGCATCCGGGATTCCAGGGAGTTTATCTCCTCTACCGTCTTTCTGTAGCTTTTCAGGGCCCTTTCGTTAGGGTCGAGACCTAGGGCTTTTTTCAATGAACCGAACAATACTTCCACCTCAAATCGTTTTTTTCAGTCAGAATCAACTATAAGATCCCACCCGCCTGTCAGGTAGACAGCGCCGGACCAGACCGTGAGGGACAGGGCGACCCACATAGCAGGCAGGGCAAAGGGCATTTTGAATATCATCATGGTTATGGCTATTATCTGAACCACCGTCTTGGCTTTTCCGCTCCAGGACGCCGGAATGACCACCCCTTCCACCGCCGCGACCATCCTGAGACCGCTTACGACGAAGTCTCTGGAGACTATGACCACAACCATCCAGGCTGGAAGCCTTCCAAGCTGCACCAGGGATATCAGGGCGGCGACGACCAGAACCTTGTCCGAAAGGGGATCTATGAATTTGCCGAAGTTGGTCACCATTCCCTTCTTTCTGGCGATATATCCGTCGGCGGTATCGGTCAAGGCGGCTATTATAAAGACCACCCCTGCCAGTACGTCTCCGTAGGTTATATTCAGCCCCAGGTTTACCATATAAGGTATATCAAAATCTATCCTCACTGTGAGGAGAAATACCACCAAAGGGGCCAGAAAAATCCGGGACAGGCTGAGCATATTAGGGACATTCAGTGCGGACGGCATAAAAAGACCTCCTTAAGTCTGTTGCGCCCATCGGGGCCTGTATATTATGACACAAAAGACGGTCCTGTACAGAGAAAAGGACCTAACTTAGAGGCCATACGAAAGGAGAGCCCCGGGGCTCTCCTTTCGTATGGCCTCTATCCGCCTAGATATGCCTCTTTTACCCTGGGATCCCTTAAAAGATCCTGTCCCGTCCCCTCGAGAACCACCGATCCTACCTCAAGGACATAGGCGTAATCGGCGATTTTGAGGGCGGCGAAGGCGTTTTGTTCCACCAGGAGCACCGTCTTGCCCTGGGAGTTTATCTCCTGAATTATGTCGAAAACCTCTTTGACCAGAAGGGGAGCCAGTCCCAAAGAGGGCTCGTCGAGCATGATAACGTCCGGGCGGCTCATGAGGGCCCTGCCGACCGCCAGCATCTGCTGTTCGCCCCCTGATAGGGTTCCCCCTTTCTGCCACGAACGCTCTTTCAGCCTGGGGAACAGCTCGTAGACCCATTGGATATCGCTTTTGATTCCCTCTTTGTCGTCCCTTATGTAGGCCCCTAGATGGAGGTTTTCCTCCACCGTCAGGTGAGGAAGTATCCTACGTCCCTCGGGACACATAACCACTCCCGACTTGACGATTTCCTCAGGGGTCTTTTTGAGGAGGTTGCCTTTAGCTCCCTCCAGGGAGATATCGCCGGAGGTTTCCTTCAAAAGCCCCGATATAGCCCTGATGGTGCTGCTTTTCCCCGCTCCGTTCGCCCCTATCAAGGTGACCACCTTGCCTTTAGGGACCTCTATGGAAACCCCTTTTACGGCGTGTATACCGCCGTAATGTACGTCCAGATCGCTGACTTTAAGCATCGGCCAGATACTCCTCTCCCAGATAGGCCTCTATAACCCTGGGATCACCCTGGATTTCCTTGGGGTTGCCCTGAGCTATGAGCTTACCGTAGTCCAGAACCCATATGTGCTCGCAGACCCCCATGACGACCTTCATGTCGTGCTCTATGAGCAGGATAGTCAGGTTAAACTCGTCTCTTAGCCTTCTTATGAAGGTCATGAGCACGTGGGATTCCTCGGGGTTCATGCCGGCGGCGGGCTCGTCCAGGAGCAGGAAGCTGGGCTCCGTCGCCAGAGCCCTGGCTATCTCAAGCCGTCTCTGCTGACCGTAGGGCAGGGACTCGGATCTCTCGTTGGCCACGGTGTGTAGATCGACTCTCTCCAGAAGCTCCATTGCCTTATCCCTTACCTCCCGCTCCTCTTTATTGAAGGAGGGCAGGTTTAAAGGGGCCTGCCACCAACGGCTCTTTTGCCTAATATGAGCCCCTATCATGACGTTCTCCAGAACCGTCTCGTTTTTGAAAAGCCTTATGTTCTGGAACGTCCGGGCCACCCCCATACGACAGACCTTGTGAGGGGCCAGGCCGGTTATATCCTGACCTGAAAAGGAGACCGATCCCTCGGTAGGCCGATAGTAGCCCGTTATCATGTTGAAGGAGGTGGTTTTGCCCGCACCGTTAGGTCCGATAAGGCCGACTATCCGATTTTCCTGGATAGCCATGGAAAAATCGCTCACCGCGGTGACACCGCCGAACCTCATGGTCAGGTTCGCGGCGTCCAGTATTACAGGACGATCAGCCATTGGATTTTCCTCCCTTCCGAGCCCCTAGGAGGCCGTTCCAGCTGAACTCCCTGTTTCCCATGACCCCGTCGGGGCGGTAGATGATGATAAGTATCAGGGATATGGCGAATATAACCATCCTCATGCCGGGAACGCCGGGAATGTGCAGCGATCCTATGGTTATAGGGTTCTCAACTATTCTCAGCCACTCCAGAAGTATGGTCACGATAGTGGCACCTATTACGCTGCCCGTCAGTGAGCCGAGGCCACCGGCTACCACAACCATAAGGACGTTGTAGGTCATTATGACCATAAACATCTTTGGGTCTATGGTGGTCAACAGGCTCGCCATAAGAGCCCCTCCGATTCCGGCGAAAAAGGCCCCTAGTGTGAAGGATATAACCCTGTAGCGGAAGGTGTCTATTCCCATGGCCTTGGCGGCCAGTTCGTCGTCCCTTATGGCCTTGAGGGCGTTTCCGAAGTTGCTGTTGACCAATCGATACATCACGTAGAGGGTGAAGAACATCCAGCCGTAGTTCCACCAGAGGTTGGCGTAGGGGGGTATTCCCTTAAGGCCCAGAGCACCGTTGGTTATGGTGGGGATGTTGTTGGCCACAACCCTGATTATCTCAGCAAAGCCTAAGGTGGCGATTCCGAGATAATCCCCTCCCAGCCTGAGGACCGGGATCCCTATCAGCAATCCCGCAAGGGCGGCCACGAGCCCACCGGCCAGTACTGCGACCACGAAAGGAGCGTGGGCGGAGTAGAGCACCGGATTGAGAGGTTCAAGTATGAAGATCATGTCCTTTTGCATCTCCGGCAGTATGAGGAGGGAGGAGACGTAGGCCCCAATACACATAAATCCGGCGGTGCCCAGGGAGAACATTCCGGTTATACCGTATATCAGGTTTAGGCTGAGCCCCAGTATGGAGTATATGGCTATCAGGTTGAGTATCTGTATTTTATAGCCGTCCAGGTTGCCTGGGACCCACCATAAAAACACCCCTATCGCCGTTAAGGCGATCAGTGACAGAAATAGATTTCTAGTTTTGTTGGCTTCCATCATATCTTCTCCTCTATCTTCTCCCCCATGAGACCGGTTGGCTTGGCCAGAAGGATGACTATAAGAAGTATAAAGGCAAAGGCGTCCTTAAACCCCGATAGATCGGGAAAGAAAGCCACCGTCATGATCTCCACAAATCCCAGTATCAGCCCTCCTATGACCGCACCGTGGATAGAGCCAATACCTCCGACTACCGCCGCTATAAACGCCTTTATACCGGGCATAAATCCCATAAGAGGCTGAATCTGAGGGTAGCGGAGAGCCCACATAATACCCGATGCCGCCGCCAGGGCGGAGCCGAGGCCGAAGGTGAGGGCTATTATCTTGTTTACCGACACCCCCATGAGCCTGGTGGTCTCTATATCTTTCGATATGGCCCTCATGGCGAGGCCGGGCTTGGTCTTGTAGACGATAAACAGAAGCCCTAAGACCAGGACAAAGCAGGTGATAGGCACGATAATGGCCAGAGGAAGTATCCTGAGCCCTTTGACGATAACCACCTTGACGAAAAAGTCGGGCCTCACCACCGGTCTAGGTATGCCCGAGAAGATGACTATCGCCAGGTTCTGGATCAGGAAAGACATACCGATAGAGCTTATGAGGGCCGATATTCTAGGGGCATCCCTGAGGGGCTTATAGGCTATTTTATCGACCATGACGCCGCAGAGGGCACATATAGCGATAGAGAGAACCGCACCTACCGCCCATGGAAGCTTGAAAAGGGTGCCGGAAAAAAAGATAAAGTAAGCCCCAAGCATGAAGATATCGCCGTGGGCGAAGTTAATCAGTCTCAGTATCCCGTAGACCATGGTGTAGCCTATGGCCACAAGGGCGTAGAGACTTCCCAGTGTCAGGGCGTTGAAAAAGTGCTGCACGAACATCTGAACCGTCATACGTCCACCTCCTGAAAAAAGGGGGGAGGCAAGCTCCCCCCTTCAAAAGTCCTTCGCCTGTCCTACATATCGGGCTGAACGGAGGCGGTGTAGACCTGAACTCCGTCCTTGATGACCTTTATGCCGACGGGCTTCTCTGCATCGTGGGTCTCGTTTATGGTGGTGAGACCGGTGACCCCGGGCCAGTCCTTAGCGGAGGCGAAGGCCTCGGTGATCTTCTCAGGATCGGCGCTGTTGGCCCTCTTAATGGCGTCTATGACGAACATGTAGCAGTCGTAGCCCAGTGCGGAGTTGGCGTTAGGCTCGGCCATATCGGTTCCGGCGTACTTCTCCCTCCAGAGTCTGGTGAAGGTCTCAGCCTCTTTGGACATATCGGGCATCTCAGGAGCGTAGGGGAAGGTGGTGTAGGCAAAGCCCTCCGCAGCCTCTCCGCCGATCTTGACCAGGTCGGGGTTGTCCATGGCGTCTCCGCCCATGATGTGGAAGGTGGCTCCCAGCTCACGAGCCTGCTTCATGATGACCGCTCCCTCGGCGAAGTAGGACGGTATGTAGAGGAAATCCGCCCCTTTGCTGATGGCGTCGGTGATCTGGGCGGTGAAGTCCTGGTCGCCGGACTGATACTTGTAGTTTCCGATAATGGTTCCGCCTTTTTTCTCGAAAGCCTTGCGGAAGAAGTTTCCAAGGCCTACGGAATAATCCTGGGCTACGTCCAGGAGAAGGGCGGCCTTCCTGGCCTCAAGGCTGTCGTAGGCGTAGGTCGCAGCGGCGGCTCCCTGATAGGGGTCTATAAAGCACATACGGAAGTAGTACTTTTTGCCCTGGGTGACCAGGGGGTTGGTGGCTGAGTCGGTGATACAGGGGATTCCGGCGACCTCAGCGACTTCTCCTCCAGCCATGGAGAGGGATGAGCCGTAGCTGCCTATTATGGCTACGACTTTGTCCCTGTCGATAAGCCTTTTAACGGCGTTAGCCGCCTCCACCTTATCGGACTTGTTATCCACTATGAAAAGCTTTACCGGACGGCCTAAAACCTCCGGTGCCTGCTCATGGGCCAGTTTTATTCCCTCGACGGTGAGCTGACCACCGAAGGCATTCTGACCGGTCATAGGCTCGTAAACGCCTATTCTGATCTCCTCCGCCGCAAAAGCGGAACCCGCTAAAAAGACGACTACCAACAGCGATAATAAAAATTTCGAAGTTCTCAACTTAAACGTCCCTCCCTACAAAAAAGTATTGTGCGAACAGTACGAATCAATTATATACTAAAAGTTGTCAAAAGGAAAAGCCTCCGAGATCATCTCAGAGGCTTTCTTTTATCCAACAGCATCGATATTTCGTTCTGAAAGCTGGTAAGGTCGGTGAACTCCCTGTAGACCGAGGCAAAACGGACGTAGGCGACCTTATCGAGGTCCGCCAGTTCCTCCATGACTATCTCCCCTATCCTGACGCTGGAGACCTCCCCACCACCTTCGGCGAGAAGCCTGTCCTCGACTCGACAGGCGGTCTCCTCCAGCCTCTCCAGGGAGACAGGCAGTTTTTCGCAGGCCTTCCTTATGCCCCTGAAAACCTTATCCCTGTCGAAAGCCTCCCTCTTTCCGTCCTTTTTAAACACCCACAGGAGCTTCTTTTCGTCCACCCTCTCGTAGGTCGTAAACCGAGACGAACAGGAGGGACATTCCCTCCGTCGCCTCACGATTCTGCCTTCGTCGGCGGTCCTGGTCTCTATAACCCTGGTCTCGGAGGCGGCGCACTTAGGACACCTCATGTTATAAAATCCCCCCCTTAAGGGCGGCCAAAGAAAAAAGGCCCGGAGATTCGTCCGGGCCTTAGATCCATCAAAGCTCTACCGGTGTTTCTTCTTGGCAAGCTCCTGCTTCTTCCTCTTCTTGGCCTCACTGGGCTTCTCGTAGTGCTCTCTCTGGCGAGCCTCCCGGAGGACCCCCGTTCTGGAGACGTCCCGTTTGAATCGCCTGAGGGCGTCCTCGAGGGACTCGTTGTCGCGTCTGACAACCGTCGTCATATCCCTTCCCTCCTTTCTTCTCCACCGACGCCTATCCTGGAGGCCATCCTAAAGGACGACCTGAAAGCAGGTGGACGTGAAGGTGGGGGACTGTCTGACCGGCGTCCTCGCCACAGTTGACGACGAGCCGATATCCTGAATCCGGAGAGATACGTCGAACAACTTCCCGGACTGCAACCATTAGTGATACCCAGAGGACATGGTCCTCGACATGAGAAGCAGAGGGAACGTGATCCTTCGGTATTATCAGGACATGGCTAGGGGCCTGAGGGGCGATATCCCTGAAGGCGAGACAGGTCTCGTCCTCATAGACTATATCGGCCTTCAGTTCACCGGAAACGATCCTGCAGAAGGGACAACTCTGACTCAAACGACCTCACCTCTCCGCACCTCGATCTGATTCTATGCGATCAAGGTCCAAGGGTATTTTATACTACTGTGCTCCGACATACAATAGCACGGGACCAAGCTTTTACCGCTGGATCTTCCGATTTTTCCGAAATAGCCCTAATTCGTAACATCAGACGGTCTGGACAGCCCCTCCGATATAGTTGCCGGAGGAGGGGAACCAGAAGAGCCTCGTCTTTTGAGGCCAAAAAGGATTCTATTCTGGAAACAGGAGGCAAAGGGAGATCCTGGGGCCACTGGGCCATCAGGACACCGGCGACCTGGCTCGAGGCGGGCTCGGGAAGGCCGGAGTATATGGATTTCCCCCCAGGAATCGATTTGATCCATTTGAGGTATTTTCGGGCGACTCCCAAGGTCATGGAGCGAAAGTGAGGGGCTCCGGCCATGGCGTAACGGAGGGATCCCATAGGGTCCTTCAAGGTTGCCAGTCCGTCTATGACTTCCTCGTCGAGGCCAAACCTGGATATACACCTCTCTATAGCCGACGACACCTCCGACGATCCTATGGAGGGCAACAGGCGACCGATGGCCAGGGAACGGACCTCCGGCAGGGAGCTTTCAAGCCTCTTAAGCAATCTTCCCCTATCGGACACCGATCCTGGACGGTCCACTCTGGACAGAATGGCCTCGAGGGATTCCTCCGCCTCCGATATGGCGTCGTCCAACACCCTGGCCCTACGGGCCTCCTCTTCCCTCCTGGTCCTCTCTCTCTCTTCTTTTTTTTCCTTTCGCTTTCTGGAGACGTCCTCTACGGTCCTGGAGACCCAGGAGGACGCCTTTACGAAAGGATCCCACATCCAGCTGAGATCTATCTTTCTGCCTTTTTCGCCCGCACGTTCTTCCTCGAAGCGCTCTCCCGATCGGAACCGGTCTCTGAGGGTCATATAGGCTTCCGAGATTCGCTCAAAGTCCCTGGAGCTAGATCTCGCCACGTCGGGATGGGACTGTCTGGCACAACGCCGGAAAGCGGCCTTGACCTCGGACCAGGAGGCTCCGGGGGAAAGGTTCAGTATGTGATAACACTCTCTGACGGTCATTCCGTTCATCTTCCAACCTCATCCTCTATGGCTTCTATCATCCTGGCGGCGACCTTAAGCCCATCCCGATAGAGATGGGGCTCCAGGTCCGCCAGCATATCGACTTTACCGAGCAGCTTTTCCGCCCTTTCTACCTGAAAAATCGACAGAGAGGGCTTTATCCTTTTGAGCCTTTTCTTCAGGGCTTCAGGATCCTCCCCGTCGAGGCTGTCGCCGGAGGAGACCCCAAGCTCCATAGGAGCTATGGAGATAGACTCTCCTGACTCTCTGGAGAGGTGGACCTTGAGGAGCCCTCCAGAGTCTATCCTAAAGTCGAGATCCACCCTCTCCCCTATATCCATGTCCTGAAGATCCATCTTAGCCACGATACGACAGCGGCTGGACCTCTCAGGATCACCTTGGAACAAAGAGAGCGAGAGATCACCGCCGCCTACGCTTTTGAACGCCCTGTTCGATCTGGCCGGAAGGGGGTGTCCTTTTTTCAGTATGGAGACCGGAGTTCCGTCAAAGGCGATTATGCCCAGGCTCTCGGAGAGCACGTCCAGGAGCAGTCTATCGGTCCCGTTGACACCGTACATCGCCGCACCGATGGCAACAGCTTCGTCAGGGGATCTGCCCATCCTTACGGGAACAGGTATCTCCCGGGCGAGCAAGGTCTTCAGGAGAGGTATCCTGCTGCTGCCTCCCACCATTATGACGCAGTCCGGGCTGTGTCGCTTCCATAAAGTCACCCCCAGGTTTACCGCTTTTTTGAGCCAGGGGGCGGCCAGTATCTCCACGTCGGACCTTGAAAAAGACAGCTCCGATCGAGACGAAGCGAGAGGGATTGGAACCTGCCATGTCAGTTTACCCTGAAAGGAGAGGGCACACTTAACCTGCTCCGCCTCAAAAAGCAGTAGACGGAACAGAGGGTCGTCCTGGTCCAAGGTGATACCTAGCTTTTCGGCCATAGAGAGGGCCAAAGCCCTATCTATCTCGACCCCTCCGGCGGACGAATCACCCAGACTCTCGAGAACCTGCCAGGTCTGGCCGTCCCTCTCCACCACCGAGACGTCCACGGTGCCACCTCCAAAGTCGAATACCAAAATCCTCCCGGTGCTCTCACAGGCGAAGGCGGCGGCGGTGGGCTCGTTTAAAATCCTAACGTCCTCGAAACCTCCAGCTCTAGCCGCTCGGGCCATGGCGGATCTCTCAAGAAAGCTGAACTGGGCGGGAACGGTTATGACGCAATCGGTGACCATAGAGTGGAGATATGCCTCGCAGTCCTCTCTTATGGTGGATATCAACGGGACAAGTATCTCCTGAGCGGAACGATGACGGCCGTCGGCCACAGGGGCCCAGTCGGTTCCTAGCCTCCGTTTGACGTCGGACCAACATCCGAACACCGGATGGAAGGCCCTTCTCCGGGCCTCCTCCCCGACGTGCCAGCCCTTTTGATCGAGACATATTATAGAAGGAGTCCGAAACTCTCCGTATCGGTTAGGTATCAGCCTGGCCTCTCCGTCAATCCAGACCGAGGCCAGGGCATAGCGAGTCCCTAGGTCGATACCTACCACCGGGGAGCTCACGACAGCACCTCTCCCTTGAGGTCGCCGTCCAGGAGGGAGGTTATCCTGACTTTGACTATAGACGACGTATCCCCATCTCCTGATGCCTTTACCTTGAGAAAGTGAGGGGTGTATCCGGTCACGAACCCTTCCGACCGCTCCTCCAGCATAACAGGAAGCTCTCCGCCGATCCACCTTTTGGAGTAGATTTCAAGAAGCTCCTCGCCGAGGGCGATAACCTCTCTACACCTATCCTCTGCGACCGAACGAGGTGGCCTGTCCGCCATAGACTTAGCCAAGGTCCCCTCTCTAGGGGAAAAGGGAAAGCCGTGAACCCTGCCAATGGCCCCATCCTTTAGCACCTGTAAGGTGTTTTTGAAGGCCCTGTCGTCCTCGCCGGGAAAGCCTACAAGCACGTCGGTGGAGATATGGACGTCCTCCCCTAAGGCACCCCTCAGTCGATCCAGAAGCCTCAGGTAGTCCGAGGAGGTGTGACCTCGTCTCATGGCGGCCAGTATCCTGTCGTCGCCGCTTTGAAGGGGAAGGTGGAGGTGGTGACAGAACTGAGGTACATCCCTCATGGAAGCGAGAAGGTCGTCGCCTATGGAGAAGGGCTCTAAAGAGCCGAGCCTTATCCTCAACACCCCTGGAATAGCTCCAACCCTCTCTATAAGCTCCGCTAAAGAGGGGCCTCCGTCTCTGCCGTAGAGGCCCAGATGGATTCCCGTAAGGACCACCTCGGGACAGCCTGAATCGACAACCGAGAGTATCTCCTTTTTAAGGCCCTCCCAGGGGCGGCTGACGGGCTTGCCTCTCAGGAAAGGTATTATGCAGTAGGAGCAAAAATGGTCGCAGCCGTCCTGGACCTTGAGAAAAGCCCTGGTCCTGAGCCTGGGCCTGTCCAGGGAGAGAGACTCCCAGTGACCGTCTTTCATGACGTTATCCCTGACGACGTGGACGGACCCCTGGGACAGTAGACCGGCAACCAGAGGAACGACCTGATCCTTTTTTCTGTTGCCGATAACCAGGTCGAGCATCAGTTCCTCTCGGTCCTCCTCGGAGAGACCTTGAGCCCAGCACCCTACAGCGACCACCAGGCCCTCGGGGTTAAACCGTCTGAACCTACGAACCATCTGACGACATTTTCTGTCAGCCTGGGCGGTGACGGAACAGGAAAGGAGCACCGCCACGTCCCAGGGACCCTCATCGATCAAAGTAGCGCCACAGGACTCAAAGGCCGAGGCGATAGCTTCGGCCTCGTATAGATTGGTACGGCATCCAAGGGCCTTGACGAGAACACGCTTGTCCCTGAGACTGCCTATGTTGACCTCCTGAGTCATCCCTTAAGGGACACCGCCAGTCCGTACCAATCTTCGCTGACGATCTCCTCCAGAACCTGAAGACCTTCGACCTTCAGACCTTCGATAAAACGATCCCTTTCCTTAACGGTCAGACCGGAGAATATGGCCACTCCTGAATCCCCTATTACCCTGGGGACGTCGGGCAACATCATCAGAAGGGGCTCCAAAAGTATATTAGCCACCAACAGATCCACCTTAACGTCGAACCCACCGAGGAGGTCGCCTACCGACGGCTCTATAGATCCTTCAGGCAGGTCGTTCATGGCTATGTTTGAGGCAACCTCGTCCATGACCGCCGGGTCCAGATCTCTGGCGTAGACCTTTCCCGCCCCTAGCTTAATTGAGGCCACCGAGAGAATTGCGGAGCCACAGCCGATATCGGCGACCAGGTCCCCTGGGGATAGATGTTTCTCCATCAATGTGAGGACGTTTTGGGTGCTTTCGTGATACCCCGTTCCAAAGGCGGAGCCGGGATTTATGTAAAGGGGGATCCTGCCCTGAGGTTCTTTGCCTCTATGCCAAGGGGCCAGGACCACGAACCGTTCCCCTATGTTGAGAGGGGGGAAGGCCTCCATACACTGGGTATGCCACTGTCTGTTCTCTATTTTTCCCATGTCCTTAACGGCCACATCGGGCCACTGGGCGATCAGAGAGGCGACAAGCTCGATCCAGTGCCCCAGATCGTGATTGCCTCTGTAATAGGCCCGAAGCTCCACCGACTGAGGCTTGTCCTCCTCCTCCGAACCTATACAGCCAGAGGCCTCCGCAAGGGACTGGAGGACCTCTCCCTGCCCAGGAAGGCCTTTCAGGGTGATGTACCACCAATAACTTTCAAACTCAGTCATGCAAACCCCTCCGTAGGGCCTCTGGAATCCGCGACTCCATAGGCCTGAAAATCGGCGCATCCGCACCGTCGCCATCCATTATAGCAAGACCGTTGAAAAAGGGGCGAAATAGAGAGGAGGTGGAGAAATATCCCCACCTCCTCTCTATTTCGATCCACTAACCGAAGAGACCTTTCAGCTTGTCCCATACCCCTTCCTCCGACTGAACGTCGACGTCCATCTCGGAGGCAAGGGCCTCTATGAGGCTTCTCTGCCTCTCGGTGAGCTTTTTGGGGACCTCCACTGTGACGTGGAGGAACAGGTCTCCCCTTCTGCTGGAGTTTCTCAGGCTGGGCATTCCCAATCCCGATATTTTAAGTACCTCTCCTGGCTCGGTCCCCGGCTTTACGGTGACCGTCGATTCGCCGTCGATAAGGGTCTGAACGGGGATCTCCCCTCCCAGAGCGGCCAGAGGGAAGGAGATAGACAGCCTCCTGTGGAGGTCCGTCCCGTCTCTCTCAAAATCCTGGTGAGGAAGGACGTCCATCACAAGGTAGAGATCCCCTGGAGGTCCCCCTTTATCCCCTAGTTCTCCTGCCCCAGGTATTCTGAGCCTGGTGCCTCGGTCCACACCGGGCTGTACCTTGACCTCTATGTCCCTGTTCTTTCTCACCTTGCCTCTGCCGGAACAGTCGTGACACTTGCTCTCGAAGGTCTTTCCCGATCCTCCACAGTCCGGGCAGGTTCCTACGGTCACCGCCTGTCCGAACATGGTCTGGGTCCTTTTACGGACCTGCCCCGAACCGTGGCATGTGGAGCAGGTGGATATCTTGGACCCTGGCTCCGCTCCGTTTCCATCGCACCGGGAGCAAGGCTCCCACCGAGGTATGGTTATCTTTCTTGTGATCCCTGAGGCCGCTTCCTCTAAGGTGATATCCATCGCCATCTCCAGGTCCGCACCTCTGACAGGGCCGTCCCTTCTGGAGCCTCGACCGAAGCCACCTCCGAACATATTGTCAAAGAGATCTCCAAATATGTCTCCCATGCCGCCCATGTCGCCGAAGGGAGAGCCTCCCTGGCCTACGTGGCCAAACTGATCGTACTGGGACTTCTTTCTCGGGTCGCTCAGAACCTCGTAGGCCTCGCTGACCTCTTTGAACTTCTCCTCCGCAGCGGAGTCCCCGGGGTTGGCATCGGGGTGGAACTGTCTCACCAGACGGCGATAGGCTTTCTTTATATCCGCTGCCGACGCCTCTTTTGAGACGCCTAGAATCTCATAATAGTCCCGCCCCGATCCGGCTGCCATAGACTATATCCCCTGAACTACTCGGAGAATTCGGCGTCTACCGTATCGTCCTTGGCACCAGCACCGGAGTCAGATGGGCCTTCAGGCTGTTCGCCGGACTGCTGGTAAAGCCTGGTGGAGAACTTCTGAACCTCTTCGTTAAGGTCGTGACAGGCGGACTCGATGGCCTTAGGATCCTCTCCCTCCAGAGCCTTTTTGACGTCGTCTACTTTGGACTGGATGGAGCCTTTCTCCTCAGCGGTGAGCTTATCGCCTAGGTCGGAGATGAGCTTTTCTGTCCTGTAGACCAGGCCGTCTCCCTCGTTTTTGGCCTCTATGAGGGCCTTCTTCTTGGAGTCGGCCTCCTCGTTGGCCTCGGCCTCTCTCTTCATCTTCTCGATATCGTCTTTGCTCAGGTTGGACGACTGGATGGTTATCTTCTGCTCCTTGCCCGTCCCTTTATCGGTGGCCTTGACGTTGAGTATACCGTTGACGTCGATGTTGAAAGACACCTCTACCTGAGGAATTCCTCTAGGTGCAGGTGGGATGCCGTCCAGGACGAAGGTGCCTAGAACGACGTTGTCCGCCGCCATCGACCTCTCGCCCTGAAGGACCTTTATCTCCACCTGGGTCTGATTGTCCGCCGCTGTGGTGAACACCTGGCTCTTGGTGACCGGTATAGCGGTGTTTCTCTCGATTATCCTGGTGCAGACACCACCTAAGGTCTCGATGCCCATAGAGAGAGGGGCGACGTCGACGAGAACTATGTTCTTGTCGGTATCCCCGGTCATGATGGCGCCCTGGATGGCCGCACCGGCGGCGACGCATTCGTCGGGGTTGATCCCTTTAGTGGCGTCTTTATCGAGAAGCTCTTTTATCTTCCTCTGAACCATAGGCATTCTGGTGGATCCTCCGACTAGAAGGACCTTGTCTATCTCCGACGCGGACAGATCGCTATCCTCAAGGGCCCGCTTCACCGGATCGACGACCCTAGCGAGAAGATCAGCGGTAAGCTCCTCGAACTTAGCCCGAGAGAGAGACAGCTCCATGTGCTTGGGGCCGGTCTCGTTTGCGGTGATGAAAGGCAGGGAGATCGACGTCTCAGGCATGGAGGAAAGCTCTATCTTCGCCTTCTCTGCCGCCTCTCTGAGCCTCTGAAAGGCCATTTTATCCTTAGAGAGGTCTATGCCCTCGGACTTTTTGAACTCACCGACCATCCAGTCGACGACCTTCATGTCCCAATCGTCGCCGCCGAGACGGTTGTCGCCGTGGGTAGCCAGAACCTCGAACACTCCGTCACCTACGTCGAGAACGGAAACGTCGAAAGTACCGCCCCCCAGATCGAACACCAGAAGCTTGGCCTCTCCCTGTTTGTCCATGCCGTAGGCCAGGCTTGCGGCGGTGGGCTCGTTGATTATCCTCAAGACCTCAAGGCCAGCGATGGCCCCTGCGTCTTTGGTGGCCTGTCTCTGAGCGTCGGTAAAGTAGGCGGGAACGGTTATGACCGCCTGCTTTACGTCCTCTCCTAGATACTCCTCTGCGTCCCTTTTGAGCTTTTGGAGAATCATCGCCGATATCTCCTGAGGGGTGTGTTTCTTGCCTCCGGCGTTGACGGTGTGGTCGGTGCCCATATAGCGTTTTACCGATATGACCGTGTTGTCGGAGTTCACTATGGCCTGTCTTCTAGCGAGCTGACCGACCAGTCTCTCTCCGTCTTTAGTAAAAGCCACCACCGAAGGGGTCGTCCTCGATCCCTCGGCGTTCGGTATTATGGTTACGTTGTCGCCCTCTTTTACGGCGATACAGCTGTTAGTCGTTCCCAGGTCTATTCCAACTACTTTTGCCATAATTAGTCACCTCTATAATATTTAAGGTAAATTTCTGTTTTTTATTCTTTTTCGGAGTAACTTCCAACCCTGACCTTCGAGGGCCTTATGACCCTGTCGGAAAGGGTATAACCTCTCTGAAACTCGTCGATAACCAGGCCATCCTCGGAAGGATCTTCCACCTCTACCACACCTACAGCCTCGTGATACTCGGGAGAGAAAGGCTCTCCTGCCGCCGGTATGACCTTGACCCCTAAAGCCTCAAGGGATCCCATAAACTGGCGGCGGACCATCTTTATGCCCTCTACCACCGTCGAGAGATCGGCTCCATCGCCGATGTTTAGAGCCCTGTCGAGATTGTCCAAAACAGGTATCATCTCCAGAACGCTTTTTTCACCGGCGAGCTCTCTGACTTTCTTCATCTCCCGGTCCATTCTGGCCCTGTAGTTGACCAGCTCCGCCTGAGCCCTTCCCGCAACCTCTCGGAAGGTCTCTCTCTCGTTCTCCAGTGCCTCTATACGCTCCAGATAACCGGCAATCTCGTCTTTGACGGGAGAGCCATCGTTTAAATCTTCCTCCAAAAGCTCCTCCTCAGGAAGGCCCTTTACGTCTTCCATAGGTCAAACCTCCTCTATATCGTCGTAGCTATCATCGTCGTTAAGGCCGTCGAGAACGGCCTCTAAAACGGCGATGGAATGCTCGTAATTCATCCTCACCGGGCCGATAAGCCCCACTATAGATCTCCTGGCTCCGACGGAAGAGGAAGCCATAACCACAGAACAGTCCTTCATTGATGGGATGAGGTTCTCGGTGCCGATAGTTACTTTTACCCCCTGATCGGCGGAACAGTCCTTTATCATGCCGACCAAAGTCGACTCCTCCTCCACCAGGGCCAAAAGGGTCTGAAGTCTGCCGAGATCGGCGAAATCGGGGACGTTGAACATCTGGCTCATGCCGCCGGTGCTCATGTGGTAGGTCTCCCTAGATAGCATAGAGTCGAGCCTGTCGATAGTGGCCCTGCATAGATCCCAGTATTCCTCCAGCCTGCCCGATACGTACTGGGCAAGGACGTCTCTGACTTTGTTCCAGGGATTTCCCGAGGCGACCTGATTGACCGAAGAGGAGAGCTCGTCGAGGGCCTCCTGATCTATATCGTGATTCAGCAGTATCTGCCTGCTTCTGACGATTCCTCCTTCGAGGACCACCAGCAAAAGCACCGACCTCTCGCCCATTCGGATCAGATCGATCTTACAGAGAGCCAGATCATCCACGGAGGTCACCGCCGCCACCCCGAGATAACTGGTGACCTGCCCCAACAGCCGAGATATCTGAGACAGGACCATCTCGACGCCGCTCTTTTGCCTTTTCACCGACCGAACCCAGCTCTCCAGGCCCGGGGGAGCTGAACGGCTTCTATGTAGAATCGAATTTACGTAGACCCTGTAGGCCGACGGAGTCGGAAGACGACCGGCGGAGGTGTGGGGCTGATAAAAATAGCCCATCTCCTCCAGATCGGACATCTCGTTTCTGACCGTGGCGGCACTACAGCCTTTTACGTATTTTTTCGATATGGTCCTGGAACCAACCGGCTCTCCGGTGGTTATATACTCGTATACCACCGACAGGACTATCTCCAGCTGACGCTCAGTGAGCATAGGACCCCCTCCAGGATGTATTAGCACTCAAACCTAACGAGTGCTAACCCACATGTGTACGGTGAGTAGATTACCAACCTATCGGCCCATTGTCAATACTGGTCAGACGAAAAAAATCCACCTACCTCGGGGGACAATCTATCCTATAATGGTAAGCTGGACAGAAAACGAAACCTGGAGGGGATTTTTTTGATAAAAGACAAAACCACCGTAATCCTTATCAGACACGGAGAGTGCGACGGAAACGTCAAAGGTATGTTTAGAGGACAGATGGACTTTCCCCTGAACGAGAGGGGCTTAAAGCAGGCGAAAGAGGCGGGGGATGCCGCAAAAAAGCTGGGGATAGACGCCATATACTCAAGCCCCCTTTTGAGAGCCAAACAGACCGCCCAGGCGGTGGCCGAGGCCTGTGGTCTTTCGGTGGCAAACTGCCCGGGCGTCAACAACATATCCCTAGGCAGCTGGGAGGGAAGGATAAAGGAAGAGATAGCGAAAGAGGAGCCTACTCTATGGAACACCTGGCTAAACGCCCCGGAATATCTGGTCTTTCCGGGAATGGAGCCCCTGACCGACGTTATGGCCCGATCGAGAGCGGCTTTAGACGAAATAGTGAAAACCCACCGAGGGGGCACGGTGGCGGTGGTCTCCCACAGGACGACTTTAAAGCCTCTGGTGGCGTCCTGTCTGGGTATACCTAAACCGTGGTTCTGGAAGCTCCATTTCGATACCGCCTCTTTGACCACGTTGCTCCACGACGAAAAGGGATATTCGCTGCTCCACTTTAACGGTACCGATCACCTGAGCGAATACAGATCGGAGTGGAACTGACTTGACCGGTATAGCGGGAGACCTGAGCCTGGTCATAGTCGCCGGCCTCCTGGGAGGATCGATCGCCCGGTTTCTCAAACAGCCTCTCATCCTGGGATACATACTGGCAGGCCTTCTGGTGGGCCCCTACACAGGAGGAGCCACCGTCTCGGAGATCCAGAACATAGAAGGCATCTCTAAAAACTCACATTTGAGTCCCCTCGGAGAGATCGTTCCGCCTACGCCCTGGCCCAATCGTATACTCGACCTGCCTGTTCCGTACGAACCGCCTCGGAGGGCACGTCCTGTGCCCCCTCGGCTTGGGGCGACGTCCTGTCGCCCCATTCG